>CAZKWI010000094.1:0-6482 GCA_964556455.1 uncultured Planctomycetia bacterium
AAGTGGGAGGCTAAACCCTTGAAAGAATTTACACAATTTAATTGACATTACCTTACATTCAGGTCCGGCTTGTTACCTCGATAAGATGATAGCCAAATTGCGTCTTAACAGGCCCCTGGACCTTATTCAATTCAGCGCTGAAGACCACCTGGTCAAACTCTTTTACCATCTGACCGGGGCTAAATTCACCGAGGCCTCCCCCGCTCCTGCCGGATGGGCATTTTGAGTGTTCTTTTGCCATCTGAGCAAAATCCGTCCCCGCTTCGATCTTTGCCTTCAGATCATTGCACTCTTTTTCTGTTTCTACCAAAATATGCCGCGCACGGGCTTTCTTCATTCTATCCTCCTATCTGCTATTTTTCTAAAGTATACCTGTTCCAAAGCCCCTTTGCAACCCTCACACCCCAGCAACAGCCAGCACCCTATCCTGCCCGCTTGTCATTCTCAAGCGAAGCGAAGGATCTTACAACTGTCATTCCCGCGAAAGCGGGAATCCATACCCCCCCCCTGTCATCCTGAGGAGCCTGAGTATAAATGTAGGGCGACGAAGGATGTTACCAACGTCATTGCGAGGAGCTATGTAGTATGGCTATTGGCGACGAAGCAATCTAGGGGTTTTATTTTGGAATAATTAATGCCCAGACGACTTCGCTGTTTCCTTTATAAGAGGGCAAAACAAGGGGGTTTTTGGGTAAATGGCAGGTATAAAAACTGCTATTCAGTCTGAACGAACAGGAAATCCGGGTCAAAGCGCGGGTCCGGCCTGCTGTTAATGTAGTCGATAAACGTTTTCGCCCTGTCGGCAGCGCGGGATGAATCATCGAGATCAATTACCTTGCCAAGGAGGTTGCGCGCCTGGGAAGGCTTGTGCAGCTTGTAATAACAGACGGCCATATTATAATAAGCGTCCTGATCATCGGGCTTCAGTTTAATTATCTCCTTACACTCCTTAAGGATAAGGCCGTATCTCTTAAGGCTCGTATAAAGATAGCATATATTATGTAAAACTGAGATATAAAATTCCAGCGAGTCTTCGGTCATTTCCGGGAGAAGCTCTATCTTCTTTTTGAATGCGGCGAATTCCTTCAATGCCCGCTTATGTTTATGTTCATAAAAGTAGCTCCTCCCTAGAAAGAAACGGCCTACGGGATAATCAGGCACTTTCTTCACAACATCCTCAAAAAGCTTCGTTGCGCGGCCACGCCTGTCCGTATGCCAGAAGATATTTCCCAGCTGCGCTATCGCGACATAATCACCCGGATTGAGCGATACCCTCTCCCTGCATATCCTCTCAGCCTCGCTGTAGCGCTTAGCCTCCATATGGCGGTCTATATCGCTGTATCTTCTGGGTAAAGCCTCTATGATACGCTTTATGCGCGAGATCTCTTTCTTGTTTACCGGTTTACGGGCCGCATACAGCTCTATGCACTTTAAATAGTGATCTCCTGCCTCATCATAATCTCCTGTGGCAACAAGACAATCCGCGAGCTTCCGGTGTAAGTAGGTATCATCAGGCGCTGTTTCTATGGCGGTCTTATAATCCGCCTGTGCGTTCCTGTAGAGCATCGCGGAATAATACATATCTCCGGAGAACGCGTAAATTTCACTGTATTCCGGGACGTTTTTCTTAAGCCATATAAGGTGACATGCCGCCAGTGACGGGTAATAGTATTTCCGCTTTAATAAACTACTGACCTGCGCGATATGCGCTTGTGCCATGGCGTCTTTTATTGACCGTTCTTCCTGACCGCTTGTGCGCGAAAATGCCTTGTTGAGCCGTTCAATCTCCTCAAGCAGTGCGCGGTCTTTTTCGATGCTGGTCATAATATAACGGCGCAATTTTGCCGTTTCACCGCTTTTTTGCAAACCCGGCGCTTTTTTAAGGATCTCGTACGCGTTTTCGTATCTCATAAGTCCGTAGTTTGCTACAGCCAGATTTACATGTATGCGGGGGGCCTCCGGGTGTTCTGAGAACATTGCCTCCAGCTTGCCTGAGGCCTGTTCGTAATTACCGTCTTTTAACATCTCAAGCGATATGGAATGCAGCCTCTCCTCCACCGTATCTTCCGCCGCAAGCGCGGTATTCAAGAAAAACACAGCGCTAAAAATATGTATAATGCAGACTGTTGCGGCTATAGATACCGGCTTTCTTCGCATTCTAATACCCCGCGATGGCAAATTTTATAAAACCTACGATGACATATACAAGATTATAGATATGATGCAATATTATGGCAACCCACGTAGATCCTGTGCGCGCCCTCGCGTACGTTATGATAACGCTTAAGAAAAAAATGACAGCCATAAAGGTAAGATCGTTCTTTATCTGAGGGTAATGCGCGAAGGCAAAAAGCAGCGATGTGATAATAATGGCAGAATACCTGTTCGTATGCTTATCCAGCGCCGGGAATATGAACCCCCTGAATATCGCTTCCTCCGCAAAAGGCGCTATGAACAATATGGAGCTTATAAGCAGGATGTTCCCTATTATGCGCGCGTCCTCAAAAACCGAATTAAACGGTATATTCGGCACAAGAGGATCGCGCATGCTTATTACGCGGAAAATAACGCATATCAGTATAAAAACCGGTAGATATTTTTTATAGCCCGCGATCCTTTTGTCCCCTATGACCACATCTTTCCAGAATGAAGCGCCCCGTAACTTTACTATAAATATTATCAGCACGAGGCAGGTTGCCTTCATTATTATCGTGCTTATGTAGACGGTTAAATAGTAGAAGAGGCGTGGTTCTTTTGTGAAGATAAAAAAGTGAAGCCTTAAGAAATCTATTAAGCGGCGCATAACCCCGAACAGCTCAAGGAAGACAAGCGACACAATGACAGCGGCAACAAAAAAGACATCATATAGCTTCCACCGGCAATTATAATTAAGACCGTCTTTCAATAACGTCAAATCTTATGACTCCCGCCTTTTCTTCGTCATCAAATCCTCCCGTGCGCTTATTCAACTAAAGTATACCCTCCCCAAAGCCCCTTTGCAACCCTACACCCCCGTAACCGCCAACACCCTAAGGGACTGTCCCTTGGATGTTGTTATTTGAGAATTCGACACCCAGCCGACTCCCCTGTTTCCATACCTTGTCATTCCCGCGTAAGCGGGAATCTATTCTCCTGTCATCCTGAGGAGCCTGGGTACACGTAGGGCGACGAAGGATCTTACTGAGTTTTTTCTTTTGGAATAATTGATAACCCGGCGGCGTCGCTGTTTTCCTGGCATGGAAACCGGTGACTTTTTGTCACCAGTCTTCCCAACTTGAGGTCGCAAATTGCGACCTCAAGTTTGTAACCCCTGCATCTGTAAACAGAAGCATTAAATCACTTGGGACTTGATATTCCAACTTGGTACATCAAGTTACTCTCAAGGTACGGTTTTTGCGATATCAACTAGTCGCATTATGCGACCAGTTTACATTGGAGGTGGCAAATTGACACTTCCAGCTTATTCCGGCCGAAATCCTATCCTGCGCTTCCTTGTTACAGGCGGTCCTTCCAGCAGTCTTTTAATCGCAGTAAATACTATCTTAAATTGACCGTCGTATTTCTGCTCCATTGCCTCTATTTTACGCTTTAAACCGATATAGGTTAGTGCAACCCTTTTTAGACTTACAAATACGCGCATGATCTGAATATTGACCATAATAGCTTTCTTGCTCCGAAGAACGCTGGAAAGCATAGCAACCCCTTGCTCTGTGAAAACATATGGTAAATATTTAGGGTGCTGGCCTCTCTTTAAGCTTCCAAATTGGAAGCTTAAAGAAATCCATTCTTTTCTATTTAACTGAAACATAAAGTCCTCGGGAAATCTCTCGACATTCCTTTTTACTGCTTTATTCAAATTGCCCGTGGTCACCCCATAAAGTATAGCCAGGTCCTTATCAAGCATAACTCTCTTGCCTCTAAGCTGGTAAATCTTGCTTTCGATCTTTTCTGTAGCAATAACGCTACGTGTTTTTCTTGTCCTTGGCATAATCCCTCCTTTTTCGCATATTTCAGCCCTCACTTATAGTAGACACAAAAAAGGCCATTTTTATTACATTTATTTTAAAATAATTTGTATTTCGCTTCTAAGGTGCCAATTTGGCACCTTAGACCCCCGTAACCGCCAACACCCTGTCCTGTAAATGAGCACATGACTTACGGAGCACGAAGTGCGACGTAAGTCATAAGTGCGAATTGATCCCGAGCGAAGCGAGGGACCCTCGTAGCATGACAATAGTAATGCGTAAGCACCTTCGTATCGCGTATCCCGGCTATAGCCTTCACATCCACCATAGCCACCCCTGCCATCTATTGTCATCCTGAGGAGCCTGAGTGTACGCGTAGGGCGACGAAGGATCTTACCATCGTCATTGCGAGGAGCGACGCCTATTAGCTATAGGCGACGAAGCAATCTAGGTTTTTTTCTCTTGGAATAATTGATGACCCGGCGGCGTCGCTGCTTCCTTGTAATTCCTTGACTTGACTGCTTATATCTTCTTCGATTACTTCTTCCTCTGCTCTGGATTTAGGATCAAAATTTTTGCAATGGGAAGCCTTTTCGCATTCATGGCACCATTTCGTACAGTAGTAATGGATATTGTACGGCTTGCCTTTCATCAGCTGACACGCTGGGCAGTCGTCATCAAAACCTTCTTCAGAAACAATCTCATTGATAAAATCAGTGACTCGCTTTTTTATTTCATCCTTTGTGGGGCAGTCAGAATGAACTATATTGTATTCTCCAATAGGCGTGATCCATTCTTTTTCGGTTTCGTAAGTTTCGAAATCGAAATTATGACGACTGACATCATTTTTACGCTTACACATTTAGCCCTCCTTTTTTTAACATTGCGCCTGTTTTAAGGTCACAATGTGTGACCTTAAAATCTTGATATCGCATATTGCGATATCAAATTACTCTGACCGAAAGCCAATCCTACGTTTCTTTGTTACAGACGCCCCCTCTAGCAGCTTTTTAATCGCAGTAAATACTATCTTAAATTGACCATCGTATTTCTGCTCCATTGCCTCTATTTTACGCTTTAAACCGATATAGGTTAGTGCAACCCTTTTTAGACTTACAAATACGCGCATGATCTGAATATTGACCAAAATTGCTTTCTTGCTATTTAACACACTTGAAAGCATTGCCACCCCTTGCTCTGTAAAAGCATAGGGAAGATACTTTGAATATTTCCCCATTTCTAAGGTGCCAAATTGGCACCTTAGAAAATCTTTGTATTCCTTTCGTGTCAAAATAAACATGAAATCCCCTGGAAATCTCAGAATATTTCTACGAACCTGGCGGGTCAATTGCTTTGCTTCTACGCCATAGAGCTCTGCCAGATCTTTATCAAGCATTACCCTTTTACCCCTGATTTGGAAGATTTTGCTTTCTATCTTCTCTACCGTAGCAACATCAGCCATTTTTCTAGATTTCGGCATAATCCCTCCTTTTTCGCATATTTCACCTCTCACTATAGTAGACACCAAAAAGGCCATTTTTATTACATTTTTTTTAAAAAACTTAAACTCCAGTAACCGCCAACACCCTATCCTGCCCCTCCCTCGTAGCATGACAATAGTAATGCGTAAGCACCTTCGTATCGCGTATCCCGGCTATAGCCTTCACATCCACCATAGCCACCCCCGCCTTCCCGCACTCCGTACAGAAACGATGCCTGAAGTAATGCGGGGTGATCTTCCGCCCCATCTCTTGTTTTTTGATGTTTATGAAGGGAGGGGTAATAATCTTATTATGCTTTTAGATTTGGAATAAATGATGACCGGGCGGCGTCGCTGTTTCCTTATGCAGGGCAGGAACAGGTCATTTTAAATATTGTAATCTGGCGGTGAGGAAACATGGCAATTATGATCTGTACAGGCATTTTGAACTGTGATCGCTTTCAGTTTACCTTCTTTGCTCTTTTTTATTACCTCTTCAGCTGTCTCCCCATCTGCTCTATACACCCATATGCCTCCCCTATTCAACAGCTCTACGGCTCTTGCCCCCATTCCCCTGCAAACGACTATACCGATCTGTTGGTCAGAGAGCATCTCTAACGGCTGGCACATCCCGTGCGCGTGATGGCTGCCGCTGTTTTTAATAACCACGCTACCCGCGCTGTCAGTATCAAATATTAAAAAATAAGGGGCACTTCCAAAGTGCGCGGAAACCTTTGCCGACACTCCCTTATTCTCAACGATCGGAATACATATCTTCATCAGACTCCCCTCCTGCATTTGCCCCTGCCGCGGCCATGGCCCCGGCCGCCTCTCGCCCAGCCCCTATCCTGCGGCGCCCTGTGCATATTCCTGCTCTTGCATTCCGGACACTCATCCGGCCTTCCCGTACCGTAAGGCAACGACCATTCTTTCTTGCAATCATAGCAAACAAAGTGTCTCTCCATCATCTTTACCACCCCTCCTTCTATTTTTAACGCCTTGCTGCTGATCAGAACATCTGCTATTTTCTTATGCGC
>CAZKWI010000095.1:0-6328 GCA_964556455.1 uncultured Planctomycetia bacterium
ATATTCTGCGCCATCGGGCTCGGGTAGAGAGTATGCGCCTCCGACCATTGAATTGCTCCTGACTCAAGCTCGGTCAGCACCTGCTGCAGATTCTCCATGTCGAATTCGTCCCGCAGGCAGGTATTCATGCGCCGCAGGCGCTCAGCATTATCCCGGAGACGCCCATAGTGAATATGGAAGCCCTTGAGGGAATGACCCAGCCGCTTGCAAGGATATGCCGGGCCGCGGGAGAGAACGCGCCGAGGACCCTCAAAGTGGCCGGCGAGATACTGATTCGCGACGCCATGGCCTCCATCGCTACCAAGGATAAGCTTGAGGTGTTTGCAGACATATCGGAGGCGCTGGGGACAAACAGCGCAAACGGGCTGAACCTTATCATGCAGATTAATAGACATGTAGCCAAAATAGCCGACGCAGACTTTTTAAGATTGTTTGGGAACAAAATAATAGAGCTGTCAAATGAGATGCATAATGCTTTCAAAAGATGGGAACTTTCCGAGACGGCCGGCCAGGTGGCCGCCAATGCGGTATACGGTATGGCGCTGGATAAGGTGGGTTCCAGCGAAGTCTTGCCGCAAAATGCCATCGATGATGTAATAGGGATGCTGAAGGGCGAGACATATGAAACAATACAGGACAATGCCCCGGGCCTGGTGAACCTGCGATTCGCTGACGGCGGCCGCTGCCTGAACGAAGCGGGCAGGACTGTCAGGCGCAGTATCATCGAAAGCGCACCTCTGCCGGATGTGCCTGAAAAAGACGCATCCCTGCCCTCTGTTGAAGGATCTGTAAATACAGGAGACCTGGAGGCTGTCGGCCTGGAGCAGTTAAGGAACGCGGCAGATATAAACATATCGAAACTCAGGCTTGAAAAGGTGTTGGGAAGGACCCTGATATTCAGAGATGAAAAGGAAAACGTCCTCGGCATAAAGCTTCTAAAAGGCCCGCTGGATGGGGGAAGCAGTGAGGATCCATATACCCTTGAATATGAAGCGAAGATGTTAGAGGACCACGGCGATCCTGTCCCAATAAGCGTAAACGGCAATAACACCTTCATATTCGATATGAATAGCGTAGACGCCGGCGTCAAGGCCGATATTGAAACAAAACTGCAGCTTGCCATTGATGACTCAGGAGGGAAATTCAGCGTGGATAGAAGGCACGTCGCTTTTGCATATTACCTCCCGAGCAACAATACAGGATATGTGAATTATATACATGAGAACACGACCGAAGAAGGCTTCCTTAAGGCCGCCAATAAAGCCGCAAGCTCGCTCGGAAGGATGATGCGCGAGGGGCTGGTAAGCACAGCGCTCGTGGAGATATTCCACAACCTCTCAGACGGAGGCAGGAGATATATATGGTCAAAAGAGCTGGACGAGGCATTCGAGAATCAGGGAGCGGGCAGGATAACCGCCTGGATGCTTGCATGCCGCTATCCCAATATAGGATTGAACGGAGAGATAAGGGACTGGGCAGATGTCGTTCATATAGAGGATATCATAAATAAGCCTGCTAAATACCTGGGAGACGACGGGGCGTTCCTTGTGGATAACTACAAAGACATAGGAGAGGCCCACAATGTCCTTACACACCACTTCCTCGGCGAATACGCCCTGGCCTTTGCGCTGTTATACGGCTACTGGCTTACCGAGAAATTCACGAACTACGACGAGCAGATGCCTGGATGGGAGGACGAAGTAAGATTAAAGCGCGTAGCGGATTCGATGAAAGGTATATATTTCACTCTCATGGCTTCATATCTGGATAAAGAAGGACAGGCCGAAAGGGCAGAGCTCGAAAAGAGCTTATCCGGCTTTGTAGACTGGCAGCGTATGGCAAGGCAGATGTCTTTCTTTATGACAGGCGATTATGTGGAATTCGTCGATCTGGATAAAGATAAATTCGACGAGGTCGTAAAGAACAGGGTGTATGGCAAAGACGTGACAGTGGACTTCGGCAACAAACAGAATAGATACAGACAGGGCAGCTTCAGTAATGAGTACAGCACGCCCGGAAAAGAATTCAGGATGATGCGCAGGTTCGGTTTCATAGGCGATGCACGGGAGACAGAATGGGCGAAGCGAGCGGTCGCGCTCGGTCCCGTAAATGCAGCCATTCCCACACAGGAGGTCATTACAGCCAGCCACCGCCTTTTCGGTTCGGCATTATTGATCCGCAAGCATGACACTATGAAGGCCGCTATGGCAACCCGTGCTCCACCCGAAAAAGCGGCCGCCGCAGCGCCGCGGGACGGCCGAACCTCGAGTGCGGGTTCAGAGGAAATAGCCCCGATGTTCAGGGAAATATCAGATGCGTTAAGGACCAAGGGCGTGACATCAGGTGTTATGGCGGTGGAGGGCAGGCCGGGCGCGGGCAAGAACTTCATTTTAGAGACCATAGGCGGATACGGCATTGCCGGTATACCGGCCGGCGAAATAGGCGTTATAGATACGGATGAGTATCTCCCGATGACGGATGGCAGCGGGGCCATTATAGGCCCTGATGGAAAAAGGGTATTTATTTTGTCCGGAACAGGCGACGAGTTTTATAACCTGAAGGGGTTTAGCAATAAGTACCGTGACCTTGTGAAGAAATACCGCCTGGTTATCGCAGGAGGCATGCACATCCCGTTCTTTTTCACAAAGACCGGCTTGCCAGCCCCGGATTTCAGGCTTATGCTTACCGCCTCTCCGGCAGTTTCCAGAATGAGGGTCGTAAGGAGAGAACGCTCCACGTTCAAATATGAAACTACTGAAAAAACTTTTAACACGTTGCAGGATATGTTTAAACATGTCCCTGTGGATCTCGAGCTTGATAACAGTGAAAATATACTTCTTCCGGAGCGCCTCGCTCACACAAAACCCAGCGGCTTCAGTTTTGCAACAGATGGATTCTACGGACATAAAGTAAATGAGAAAGCCTTCAATATAACTTCGAAGAGCCTTTTCGGGGAATTGAGCGCTGTTGTAGAAGAAGCCGCTATAGCAGCGGGCCTGGACGACACGATCCCGCACCACAGGGATAAAGATGGGGCGAAAGGGTCCCTTTCGGATGTCGAAGCGATTGTCGGGGGGACATTCAGCGTACTGGATTACCTGTTAAAAATAGGAAACGATAGTATCAGCGTGACTGTAAGGCAGTACGAAAAAGGCATTGAGATAGTTATCGAATGCGGCACGACCCAGGTGCCGCGCTGGGAAGATTTTGATGAAAAAATGTACCGCGTGCGAGGACAGGTTCCCGAAATAATGGGCGCCAGCGCGCAGAATTGGCTCGCAAGGTCTACCGGCGGCAGATGGGATGACAACTGGATACCGGAGTCAGGGTCCCGTTTTGCGCTTGGTTTCCCGAGGCTTTTTCACGAAGGCGATGTGACACAGGTACCGCGTGGTATGGGATTAAAGGTGGTTACTTCAGAAGATGCGCCAGCCCGCACCTCGACCGCAAAAGATGACCAGCCGGAGTTAAACGAATTCCCGCCATATGTAAACAGTAAAGACCATCCGTGGAATATAGCTGATTTTGGCCGCGACCCTGGGCCGATGTTCTCATTCCTGGACAGACACGGCCGGCAGATAGATGAATTCCGATCGCGCATATTACCCATCCTTATAGATGAACACAAAGATGACAAGACGATAAAGATATCTATATTGGGCCTTGCCACCGGAGAAGAGGCCGCAACTATATTGGCTGCGGCGATAGAGGAATTCGAAGCGCATGCCGAGTGGGGCGACATTAACGAATGGAAAGTGCTGATAGACGGCGTGGAGCACCATAGTGACACTGCCAAAGAGGCCGAACTACGCTTAGAAGGCAAGTCGCCTTTTGTCGTTGAAGAAAAATACATAAAAGCGGAAGCTATCCTAAGGCCGGATGGTTATGTAAGAAGAGTGGACAGCATAATAAAGACACTGAACCGTCACAGGGAATGGGTGGACAGAAACATGCTCCCGGTCCGCATCGAAGATGCCAGGAGCCTCGATGTCCTTAGAAGCATGGCCCATAGTGATATGGTGTTCATAAATGCTTCCATGGGCGGCGGGGTGAATAAAGATGCAAGGAAGATGGCGGACCGATTGCAGCGCTTTGCGCAAGACTGCTTCATATACACCACTTCACATGCATGGGAAGAGTTATTTGTTGATGGCAGTTTTGATATAGAACAGAGTGGTACCATAGGCCTTGGCCAGTCGCAGTTCATGAGGCTCATCCCGAAATGGGCATCGCGTGAGTGGCAGCAAAGCGCAGGCGGCCGCACCGCGACCGCGAAGAGCAAAGCCGATGACATAAGAAAAGTAATAATGGAGTTCGATCTTACAGGCGACGCAGATAGAGCAAGAACCATATTGTTCAGGAAGATATTGCAATCGAAAGAACTGGAAGCTGCCAGGAAGGCTTTGATAGAAAAAGCAGAGGCCGCTGTAGCTGTGCAAGGAGGCAAAACGGAAGCTGGAGAGATACTCAATGCCATAGGCGCTATTCTCGGCTTTTTCGCTGGCAAACAAGCGGACAACGAAAAAGCGCAGCTCGAGGAACTTGCAAGAAAAGACAGTGAGTTGCGCAAAGCTAGGATCGAAGAGGAAGAAAAAAGAAGAGCCGAAGAGTTAGCCGCAAAAGAAAAAGAACTGGCAGAAGCCGTAAAGCGCAAGATAGAAGAGAAGAAATTCAGCCCGGAAAGAAGGAAAGAATTCGCAGCTGATCTGAAGGCTGTAGAGGAGCGAATAAAAGGCGGAGAAAGAGGAGAGCTCCTGATGGGTGACATAAAAGAGCTCTCAGACAGGGCCCAGGCAGCAGGCGAAGAGGAGCTTGCAGCGGACGCACGAAAACTTGCCGGAAAGGCCAGGAAAGGCCCTTCACCCGGCCGCACGTCTACGACATCGGATGAAGGCCTGCCGAAAAATACGTGGGTCGCTATTACGAAACAGGACAAAGCCAAGATAAAACTTACCCCGGAAGAGACGTGCATGTGGCACAAGGTGCATGGTTTCGGAGTCTTTGTGGAAGGCAGTATCCGCAAGAAGGATCCCGAGATCAAAGTGCGCTACTACAAAGGCAGGGGCAGGCCGGAAGTTAAGACATTCAGGGCCTTTGCGCTTTTCCAGTCTAAAGATAAGTTTTATATACTCTCTCCTACGGAGAGCAAAATAAAATCGAATGAATTGATAAGCGGCGCGTCAGCGAGCGCCCCGGCTGTCACTCAAGAGATGTGGGATGAGCTTGAGGCCCAACGCACAAAGACGCTGCACGATCTCAGAGTTATTATATCGGCGAACGCGGATATCACGCAGTATTTTCTGACAAGAGAGACACGCAGCACCTTGGTAGACCTGGCCGATTCATCTGAGTTCGCGAGCAACAGTTACAGTGGCCGAAAGTCTCTCCTGGCGAGAACGAACGAAAATATCAGAACGATGTGGGCCAGGAGTAAAAGAAGAGAATCCGGCATATACGAGCTTAACACCGCCTCAGATGTGGAAAGGCTGGTCCTTAACTCCCTTCTGGACTTCGTAGACCCGAGTGCAAGTTACAGCAGTGCATTGGAGGCGATCACCCACCGCCGGGATGAAGCCGAGGCCACTATCCGCGCAGAGCTGGAAGGCGGAAAACTGAAAGACGAGACCGTAGAAAGAATAGTGGGCGAATACGGCCCCTCAGGTGCGAAGAGATGGAAAAGGGAGAGATGGGAAAGATGGGCTAGCAGCAGAGCCGCCATGTCCAAGGAGGGGGCCCTTGCAAGGATAGAAAGCGACGTCAGGAACGCCATCCCCGTTGTCGAGCATGTGCTGCAGCAGTTATTCCCGGATCTGAATATAAAACCCAGATTGACAGCGTCAGAAATAAAGCAGGCATTTGAAGAAAGAAGCGCCAAAGTCAAACCCGCCGCGGAAGCCGCACCCCCCGATGGCTCACGCGGCACGGCCGGCCGCACCGCGACAGTAATTTCGGAAAAAGAGTATACCCATACTGGTACTACATACAGGATTAGCTTATATGAGACAAGCACGGAAGGCGGCGAATATCGGATGGATGTGTATAAACCAGGCAGCGCCAAAGGCACTGAAGAAAGTGCCGCTGTAATGCAGATAATTATAAGAGGAGAAGATGCCATATTTATAGAAGATGTAACAGTCTGGAATGCCGAAGACAGGGGCAGGGGCTTGTACCCCGAGATGATGAAGCTCCTGGGCAGTTGTGAACAGTTTAAAGATAGGAGAAGGATGACAGGTCAGGTGGGGAATATAAATGCCCTCATGGGTATTTACGAAAACCTTCCGGATGTTACAGAGTTGAATGCCGAATATGAAGCTGACGCATCAAGGAT
>CAZKWI010000096.1:0-6298 GCA_964556455.1 uncultured Planctomycetia bacterium
GCTACTCGAAAAACATCTAAATGAGAGGCTGGCTACTCAAAGCCAAGCTTCTTTTGATACAATAATCAATAAATTCGTAAATCCTCGGGCATGTTCAGTTCTTCGTCCGCTTGTTTCATAGCGTCTAATAATATTTGGTTTGCTTTTTCTTCTTGCAGTTGCATATCTTCACCCTTATCAGCCAGGTCTTCATAAGAAGGTAGAAGCATAATCTTGATAGCAATAAATAATATAATAGCGACCACCGGGATCAAGATTAAGTTTATAAGAATGTTCTTAAGCTTCTTAAGATTTTTATTAAAACGTCTTACTTCGTTTTCTTTTTCACTATCTTTCTTCTCCTGCTTCATGCTGTCCAACCACTTATTCACTACTTGACCCGCTTCTGCCTCTGTCAGGCCCGGATTGAACGGCTGGAAGTCGTCCATCCCCGTTCTCTCGTTCCTGGATTGCTCCAGTATTGCTCGCCCTTCCGCTAAGAGTTCCAGACGCCTCTGGTATTCCTTGTCCCGATCTTCTTGAATTTGATCCAGTTCTTCTTCTGTCAATTCTTTCTTCTGCGAGTTTTTTTCTGGCGGCTGCTTCATTTTATTATGCTCCATAAATGCCCATCCCTTCTTCGGTGCCCCAAATAGAAAAGGGCAAGCATTTTTAAGCCTCACACCAACCGCTAGGTAAAGTGAAAGACCGCTTGCCCATTTGGGCAGGGTCTTTCCTCCTAGCGGTTGATTGATAATTAGGAAAGTCTGCTAAAAACTGCTATTTAAAGAGCTATGGTAATTATAACATATTGCTTATCAAAACTTCAATATAACTGGCTTCCTGCGATACCTTGCGTATTCCGGCAACTTCGACCACCTGATCCGTTTTCCTTGGTCCACTCAATCCGGTTGACTTCGACCACCCATTCCGGTCTACTTGGTCCACCTGTCGGAGCGAAGCGACGCTTCCTCTTCTTTTTATATCAAAGAACGTATTTAGTCAACAATAATCGTATCTTTTACAGAAAAGATGTTATTAAAAAGCCGTAGCAGTAGTCCTTTCTTTCTTTTTGTTACTTTTTCTTTCTTTGTGAAAAACTGTGAATATGTTAATAACCCTTCGAAATAGGTTAAAAAACCGTTCACATTTGCTTTATAAGACACGTTTCTCGAGGGAGGTGACTCTCTACCTATCCCTTTTTCCTGTTTTTTCAATGAATTCATCCTATCTTCCTCGATTTTACCTTTCTCATAGAGATTCCCTTTAACCGGATCTTATGGGCATTATGGATCACTCTATCCAAAATAGCGTCAGCCAATGTAGGATTTCCTATAGCCTCGTGCCAGTGTTCAAGCGGGAGTTGGCTTGTTATTATGGTAGATTGTCTCTGATGCCTGTCTTCAAGAATTTCGAGCATATCTTTTCTTTCCCTCTCAGTTAAAACCGAAAGACCCCAGTCGTCTATGATAAGAAGCTGTGTCTTTGCCAGAGTGTTCATAAATTTACCGTATCGCCCGTCTCCACGGGTAAGAGCGAGATTCTCAAATAGACGCGATGAACGGCAATAAAAGACGCGGTATCCTTCAAGACATGCTTTATGTCCCAGGGCGCAGGCTATAAAGCTCTTACCGACACCACAGGGACCGGTTAAAAGAATATTCAAGTGTTCCCTGACCCACCGGCAGCCTGAAAGACTTTTCATTAATGACTTATCCAGTCCTCTCTTCTGGCGATAATCGATGTCTTCCATACAAGCCTCTTGTCTTAGCTTTGCCCGCTTAAGCCGGGAACATAACCGGCGGTTCTCCTGTTCGGTAATCTCCCTGTCAACAAGGAACCCCAGCCTTTCTTCGAATTCCATGTCACTGTAATCTCCGGAGGATGTTTGCTCCTCAAACGATTTAACCATACCATGAAGTTTCAATGCCCTTAATCTTTCTACAGTGGGATGTGTAAGCATCTTTTTCTCTCCTTTCTCAGTTATAAGTCTCAATAAAATATTCGCTTCCCCTTATATTTTCATGCGTAACGGCGATCTGTTCCTCTTGATCCGGTAATTCCTCTCTATCCAAACCATGTTTTAAGATAGATTCCACGCTTTTGTAGCTGTATCCCCTAATGGCAAGAGCTCTTTTACACGCCGATTCAAGACGGTCTCTAGAATATCTTTTTGCCAGCCGCAGTATTCCCATGCATGAACGGTACCCTTGTTCGGGATGTTTGCGTATGGTAAGTATACGACTTGTGAGTTCAGCAGTGGATTCGCCCATAGTTTTTGCCCAGTTGATTATCCTTGAGGGATTCCATTCAAGATACTCTCTATGGCTTTTTGGCATATGTTCTTTTACTGTAGTATGCCGTCCTTTTGTGTCATCCCTCAGGTGACTGGCAATTCTGCCGCCGTTACAAAATATCTCTACCGTTTTGTTTGTATATCTAACATCGAATTTTTCATCTCTCAGTTTATAGGGCACACTATAATAATGGCCATTTACTTCGATATGATAATCGATGTTTGCTTTTGCCTTTTTCCATTCAGCATAAACGTAAGGCGTTGAGGGTAAAGACATAAGGGCATTTTTCTCGAGCTTCTCAAACCATGATTTACGAGACCCCTCAAGCTTTTTAAAAGGCCGCTCGTTAAGTTTTATAAGAAGTTCTCGAATAGCATAATTAAGTTCACTTAAACTGAAAAATGTACGGTTCCTCAGGGCGGCCAGTATCCACCTCTCTACTACCTGAACTCCTGTTTCTACTTTTGCTTTATCCCGGGGTTTCGCCGCACGAGCCGGAACGATAACCGTTCCATAGTGAACAGCCATATCGTGGTACGTGGGGTTAATATCAGGCTCATACTTACATGATTTTGATACACCGGCTTTTAAATTATCCGGGACCGTTACTTTAGAAACGCCTTTAAAATATTCGTAGCTTCTTGTGTGAGATCCGATCCAATTAGGCATACTTTGATCCCACGTTGCCTCAGCATAGGTGTAGTTACTCGCTCCCAACACAGCGACAAAGATCTCCGCTTCTTTAATATCTCCGGTATGCCGGTTAACGATAGGAATCATATGCCCTGCATAATCAACAAACATCTTCTCCCCGGCTTTATGGACTCGATAAAGACTCGGGTTTAGTCTTCTTTTCCACCGCCTGTAAAGCTCGCAAAACTGAGTTGATTGATAACCTTCTGGATGAACAGCTTTATATTCCTGCCACAGAAGCAGTAACGTCACACTTCTTTTTTTCAGCTCCTGGTGGATGTAATTCCAGTCCGGCTGGGGATAAGGGTTTTTGCTTTGTATGACTTTTTCATCTTTAAGCATACGTCTTAAACTTGCCTCATCCATTTCAGCAATCTGTTCGTATTTAAGCTGCATTTTCCCGGCTTGTTCTAAATATCTGCCTACAGTTGAATGCGATATTGCGCAGCTACGGGCAATTTCGCGATTAGGCCTGTGACATTTTAAGCTTAATCTTAATATTTCCTTGATTTTTCGCATAGAGAGCTCCTTCGTTCTGTTCCTTGCCATCCGCACCTCCTCATTTGGTTACTGTAAACAACAACTCACCAACGGAGGAGATTATTCCAGATAACAAAGGTTTTATCTACTATAAAACCGATTCTATGGTTCTGGTTAAATTTAATCGTTACTTGCTCTAAAACAGGTGGTCGAAGTGACCGGAATGGGTGGTCGAAGTCAACCGGAATGAGTGGACCAAGCTGAGCGGAATGGGTGGACCAAGCTGAGCGGAATCAGTGGTCGAAGCAGTGCGGAATACGCATTATTGAGCGCCATTTTCCTTTGTACCAGGGCATTACTCATATTTTATACATCTCTCAGTATTGTTTAATTTTCGCGTTTGTTTTATCTTTTTTTTGTGTTTAAGTCCCTTAAATCACCCTAAAATTAAACATTCTTGCTACTTATGTTTAATTTTTAGGATAACAGAAAGATCTAAAGGTCAACAAGAGTGGAAAACCAACCCAGGAAATTAAACAAAAATGAAGGAAGTATAGGCAATGACTAATGCTTTAGTCCAAACTAAGACAGCCTTAAGCAAGGCTAATATGCCGGTCCGCTACCTGACAGAGGATGAGATAAACAGGCTTATTGGCGGCTGCAAAAAAGAAAGGGACCGGCTCCTGATCCTGCTTTTATTCCAGACAGGACTTAGGATCTCAGAGGCCTTGTCGCTTACCCCGGCCTTAATACGGAATTTTGAGGGCCGCCCAGCCATGGAGATAATAGGGAAGGGGAAAAAGCGAAGAATGGTCGCGCTGCCGGCGAATCTTAAAGACAAGCTAGAATCATACGCTTACAGAGCCAGAATTGAGCCTACAGCGCACTTTTTTGATATAAACAGGTCAAGGGCCTGGCAAGTGCTGAATGAAGCCAGAGAGGCCTCAGGGCTTGAAAAACGGGTATTTCCGCATCTATTAAGACACTCGGATGCGATTATAAGGCTTCGCAAGACCGGAAACCCCAAAGCGCTGCAGTATCACCTGGGGCATAACACACCGGCTATGACACTGAGGTATTTGTCGACACTTACACAAGAGGATGCGCTGAGGGTGCAGCAAGAGGTGGAGTTTGGGGAGCAGGGGCCCCAAGTTAAGTAGAAAAAAGTAAGCTGGCTTTCTCTTGACTTTTCGGAAAAAATCATTATAATTGTATCTAGGCTTAGAGATTGGGGTTATTTTTTTACCTTGTTGTTTAGGGGATTTTAAAAGCGGTTAAAAAAGAGGGGGTAGCGAAAATGGGTACAAAAGGGCTTGTAAGAAACAGGGTTGTAACCATCGCCTCTATGGTGGCGGTGGTATTTTTATTGTGTACAGCTAATACAGGTATGGCTCAGGAACCTGTTGATACAGGAAGTGGCGATATGCCTGCAGCCTATGGGATGACTGCGGATGAAGTAGCGGCGTATGATCCGGAAGCAGAAGTTGCCGAGATGGAGGATTTAGAACCCGAAGGTTTAGTTACTGACGAAGAAGGAAGTGTTGATATTGATCTTGGTGACCTCAACGAAGCGCTCGAAGACCTCTCAGAAGCGCTTGATGATATAGCTGAGGTTGGAGATGATGAAGATTACGGCGGATACGAAGAAGTAGAAGAGGTAGACAATTGGGGCATCATTCTTGGTGAAGAAACGACAGGTGATAACAATACAGCAGAGAACGAAGAAGAGGAGATAACAGCGGAACAAAGAGAAGTGAATCCTGTTGATCCTTCTGATGACGCCGCCGACGAAAGCACAGAAGATTCCGCAGAGACAGAGGAAGAGGAGGATAGCGGCGGGGAGATTATCCAACCCGACCCTGAGGGCGACACCGATGCTGACCTGTGGATGCAAGAGGTATTGGCAGAGTATCCAGACGCTATATTCGAGTACCACCCAGCTGCTGTTCCTGGCGAAGAATACACTGCGCCAGATGGGTATGAGATAGTCGGCTATTTATATATCTCTGTTTCAGAGACAGAGACTGAGATATGCTTTGCACTAGCGCCTATTAACTTTGATGATATGGAAGATTTTGATATAAATGATATAGATGATGATGGTGATGGTATCCCGGCGTCAGAGGATTTAGATGATACTGACCCTAATGTTGGATCATTTGACGAAGAATATATAGACTATGACGGAGACGGAGAGCCTGATATGATAGACCCGATTGAAGAACTCTTTGAAGAAATTAATAATATAGATTCCGATGGTGACGGAATTCCAGACAACGAAGATGATGCGCCGGCAGAATAATTAAAGGTGAGATTTTAAGATAAGCGAAATAAGGTAGCAAGACGAAGGTTTTTAGCTGTTTTATTTTACTTGACTATACTACTTATAAGTAGTATACTTTATTGCGGGAGGTAAAGTGATGAAAGGCGGAATATCTTATATCAAGGGCGAGCAAAGAAGAATCGTAAGGATGGTGACGAAGAAGTTTAAGGAGTATTATCTTACCGGGGGGACGGCGCTGTCTTTTTATTTCGATCACAGGTTTTCTGAAGATCTGGATTTTTTTACTCAAGGTTATAAGAGGGAAGATCCGGATAGAATAATGAAATTTATCTATAAGAAGACCGGATTTAATTTCAAGCTAGACGCAGAGCAAGATGATCCCAAGCTTATACCGATGAAGGTCTATTTTTTGGAGCTCAAAAGAGGAACTGTCTTGAAGATAGATTTTGTCCAGGACTTTGAGAAGAATCTTAAAGGAATAAAAAAAGGCCTCCACTCAGTAGAGGATATTTAGGTAATGCAAATACTTTTACGCGATAGCATAATAGCACTCCTCCGGATTAAG
>CAZKWI010000097.1:0-6292 GCA_964556455.1 uncultured Planctomycetia bacterium
GCCGTGGAGGAAGTCGGCGGAGGACATGCGCTTCTTGCCTTCGAGTTGGATGGTCTTGAGCATGACGGCACCTTCTCCGGTGCCTACGGTTATGCCGCTATCGTCGGCTTTGAGGATGCGTCCTGCGCCCCCTGTCTCGGTCTTCTCCGCGGATACTGCGGCGTCCCAGATCTTAAGGAGTTTCTTCTGCCAGTGCGTGTATGCGCCAGGCCAGGGAATGAGCCCTCTGATGCGGTTATGGATATCTGCGGCAGACATGGACCAGTCTATGAGGCCGTCTTCCTTTGTGAGCTTCGGGGCGTATGTCGCTTTTTTCTCATCCTGCTTTGTGAACTTTGCCTTGCCGGACCCGATACCGTCTATCGCTTCCAGGAGAAGTTCGGCCCCGGAGACAGAGAGTTTTTCATTGAGTGTAATCGTTGTATCCGCACCCTCTATTGGTATCTTATTCTTCAGTATAATATCCCCCCTGTCCATCTTTTCGTTCATCCTTATTATAGTGCAGCCGGTCGCCTTCTCGCCTTTCATGACAGCCCAGTTCACGGGGCCTGCGCCCCTGTATTTCGGGAGGAGTGACGCGTGCAGATTTATTGCGAACTTCTCCGGCACCAGCAACAGCTCTTTCTTTAATATCTGGCCGAATGAGACCACCACAAAGATCTCTGCCTTATATTTCTTAAGCCGCTCTATTGTTTCCTGGGATGACGCGTTCGAAGGCTGCAGTACAGGTATCTTTTCGTTCCTTACGGCCTCCTTCACCGGAGGCGCAGCAAGCTTGAGGTTTCTGCCGCTCTTGCGGTCAGGCTGCGTAACGACCGCCGCGATCTTATGTTTTGAACCGATGATCTTTTTCAGCGACGGGACAGCGAATTTTGACGTTCCGAAGAATATTATCTTCATATTATACCTCTAATTCAGCGACATCGGGTCTACGTCGACAGCTACGAACACCCCTGACGGCCGCCTGATCTTTTTGAGGAGCCCTCTTAAACGCGCGCCCTCCCCGCCTGCATCTTTTACCTTCAGCACGATATTCCATCTGTACTGGTTCTTAAGTTTCGATATTACCGCCGGCGCGGGGCCGAGCATCTTAACGGATCTCATCCCGTTCTTTATGGCGGCCGCGAAAGAGGCCGCGGCCTTTATCACCTTCTCTTCGCTGCGTGAACGCAGTGTAAGCCTTATGATATTCACGAACGGCGGCAGGCTAAGTTCTCTTCTTGAATTTATCTCTCTTTTGTAGAACGAGCCATAATCATGCTTGGAAGCGGCATTTATCGCATAGTGCTCAGGCGTATATGTCTGTATTATTACCCTCCCGCCTTCTTTGCTGCGGCCGGCCCTGCCTGCGACCTGGGTCAGGAGGTTGAATGTCCTTTCAGAGGCGCGGAAATCCGGGAGGTTGAGCATCGTATCCGCGGATATGACCCCCACAAGTGTTACCTTCGGAAAATCGAGGCCCTTTGCTATCATCTGGGTGCCGACGAGTATGTTTATGCCGTGTTTCTTGAATTTTTCGAGTATCTCGTCGTGCGAGCCGCGTTTCTTTGTCGTATCCGTATCCATACGGCCCATCATACCCTCGGGAAAGTGCCTGTAGAGCTCGCTCTCCACCCTCTCGGTGCCCATGCCGAAGTATTTAATATGCGCCCCCCTGCATTTGGGGCATATATCCTGCGGTTTGGCCTTATAGTTGCAATAATGGCAGATGAGGCTCTTTTTGGAAAAGTGATAGACCAGCACGGAGTCGCATTTCCTGCACCTCATGACGGTCCCGCAGCCCCTGCAGTTGACGAACGTTGAGAATCCGCGCCTGTTCAGGAAGAGTATCGCCTGTTGCTTCTTTGCCATGACCTTCTCTATTCCCTCTCTTAAGGGGCGCGAGAATATGGTGGCATAATGCTTCTGATAAAGCTCCTTTCTCATGTCTATTATCGTAACCTTCGGGAAATCCACATCCTTCATGCGCTTCGTAAGCTCGATAAGCCTGTATTTGCCCTGTGTGGCGTTATAGTAACTCTCCAGAGAAGGCGTGGCACTGCCCAGTATTACGGCGCTGTCGGTTATCTCTGCGCGCTTTATCGCCGCCTCCCTGGCGTGGTATCTAGGTACTGACTCCTGCTTGTAAGACGTTTCATGTTCTTCATCCACTATCACAAGTCCAAGGTTTATTACCGGCGCGAATATGGCCGAGCGCGCTCCAACCACTATACGGGCTTCACCCGCCCTTATCCTGTTATATTCGTGGAATCTTCTTGAGCCGACAAGCCCGCTGTGCATAACAGCGACTTTATTGCCGAACCGCGACTTGAAACGCTCCACGGTCTGGGGGGTCAGCGAGATCTCCGGTACAAGCACTATGCTCGATCTATTCTTTTTGAGAACATGACTTATCGCCTGCATGTAAACTTCGGTCTTTCCGCTGGCTGTCACCCCGTGCAATAAATATACCGAGAACTCTTTCGTGTCTATCGATCCTTTTATGGTGTCCAGCGCCCTTCTCTGCTCGTCGGTGGGGTGGAGATCCTCGGTCTTTTCGTACGTCTTTTTTTTAAAAGGCTTTTTCGGCCTCATATCGGTCCTGCCCTTTTTCAGCACGCTGGGCAGCATCGCGTCTATTGCCTCGCCGCGGGAACAGAGATAGTAGTCGGAGATCCATTTTGAAAGCTGAAGAAGTTCTTTTGTAATTATCGGCTCCCTGTCTATGAGGCTCTCTATGGGCTTTGCATTCTTGATATCGGTCCCTTCGGTAATATCGACTATATAGCCCACTATCCTCCTGGGCCCGAAGGGCACCCATGCCCTTTTGCCTATTGCTGCCCGACTTTCAAGCGCCTTGGGTATGCGGTAAGAGAATGGTTTGTTTATGGGTAATTTTATGACGCAGGATGCGTATTTCACGCCCATTAAGCCTTCTTTATGCCCAGCTCTTTCATTATGATCTTCATATCGTGCCATACAAGCTTCTTGTCATTGGGGTTCCTCAAAAGATACGCGGGGTGGAAAGTGGGCATCACCTTTATCCCCCGATAGGAAGAGAAGTTCCCGCGCAGCCTAGAGATAGGGCTCTGTGTTTTGAGCAGTGTCTGGGCCGAGAACTTGCCCAACGCGCAGATCACTTTAGGCTCGATCATCTCTATCTGTCTCTTCAGGTGCTCTTCACAGGAGAGTATTTCCGTCGGAAGAGGGTTTCTGTTGTTCGGGGGCCTGCATTTGACGATATTGGCTATATAGACGTCCTTGCGCTTTAAGCCCATCGCTTCGATGATCTTTGTAAGAAGCTTCCCGGCCCTCCCGACAAAAGGGAGCCCCTGCATATCCTCATCATAGCCGGGCCCTTCGCCTACGAACATAAGTTTCGCCGCAGGGTCGCCGGCACCGAAGACCACATTGTTGCGCCCTTTACAAAGGCCGCACGCCCTGCACGAGAGGGCCTCCAACTCAAGCCCTTCGAGTGCAGAGGCCTTCGACTTCTTCTTTGAAAGAGCTGTCCTCTCATGGGAATTAGTATCGAGATATTCCAGGACGCCTGATTCGGTTTCAGACTCTATCAGCGACCTGATCGAGCTTACGATATCCAGAAGTTCCTTGTCATTACGCATCATCTGTTGGCCGTCTCTATCGCCAGACGCGCTATATTGTTAGCCGCATCCGGGTTCTTTATCTTTTTTATCTTCCCTACGATCTCATCCCTCAACGCCTCTTCTTTATAAAGGCGCTCCACTATGCCGGGTACGCTCTCTATATCGCCCTTGCCCAGTACAACCCCGCTTTCCCGGAGTATATTATAATTCCTCGTCTCCTGTCCCGGGATCGGCGCCAGTCCGACGATGGGGAGGTCCTTGGAGAGGGCCTCTGAAGACATCATACCGCCTGTTTTTGTAACAATGATATCGGCCGCTTCCATAAGCTCATCCATATAGTCTACATAGCCGTAAACCTTAACGCGTATCTTCATATCCTTAGCCAGGGCCTTTATATCAACGGCGAGCGATTCGTTCTTGCCGCAGACGACAAGAAGCTGCATCGGTATCTCCGTCCCCTTAAACACCTTTACGAGTTCCACTATAGGGCCCACTCCGAAGCCGCCGCTTCCTATCAATACCGTAAAGAGGCCTTCGGTTATATCCCGGGCGGCCTTTATGGCCTTTTTGTCCTTGGGTGCGGCAAAGACAGGGTCGATGGGTATGCCGAACACCTTTATCTTATCCTCAGGTATCGCGTACTTGGCCATGAGGATACTCTTCGTCTTTTCATGCGCAACAACATAAGTGTCTATGCCTTTCGCAACCCAGAATGAATGAGGCAGATAATCCGTCACCACGTTCATGATATGCGATGGTATGCGCCTTTTCCCCTCCATGAAGGCCACGTCCGTCGCAAGGAAATGCGTCGAGACTATGACGTCATAATTCCCTTCACGCATGTATTTCGCGAGTGAGCGGGCATTTATCCAGTTCGTAAGATGCCTTATCCATGAGACGAGACTGTAGAAGATCTTATTATCAAGGCTGTAATAGCCAAAACCCCATAACTTGGGAATACGGTTTACCATGAATATGTAATAATTCGGATAAGACCACTTAAAGGACGCGTTCGTATAATTCAGCGAATCTATTATATCGATCTGGGCATCGGTCTTCATCCCGTCAAACGCCTTCTTTATCGCAAGCGCCGCCTTCTTATGGCCTGTCCCCGCCGTGGCGTATACAAGGAGTATCTTTTTCTTAGGCATCCTTACCCCCGTTTGAGGATCCAGTTGATAGCCTCTCTTAGATCCTTCTTTATGGTGTCTGGTTTATACTTCCAGGCCCCTACATCTTTCATGCTCGACTTACCTGATAGAAGAAGTATGGACTTTAATCCGAGCCTGCCGGCCGCTTCTATGTCCATCCCTCCGTCGCCGATAAAGAACGTGTTCCTGAAATTCACATCCACTTCCTCGGCGGCCTTTTCGAAAAGGCCTGTCTCGGGCTTTCTGCAGGCGCAGTTCTCGTCTTTAGTGTGCGGACAGTAATAGACCGACCTTATCCTGCCGCCGCTATCTGCTATCTCTTTCAGCATCTTCTCGGTCACGCCCTTCAGGTCATCCTCGCTGAAGTGCCCCTTGTTCACGCCCGCCTGGTTCGATATGATGACTATCTCGTAGCCGGCATCGGTCAGGTCCTTTATTGCCTCTTTTGACCCCGGGAGAAAATGGAAATCCTCCCAGCATGTCACATAACTGTGCTCTGTCCACCCGCCCGGGTCCTTATTTATAACTCCGTCCCTGTCCAGGAATATGACCTTCATATTTTAAATATACTCCTTCTTTTTTGATACGCGCGCGAGCCAGTAGACCGCCAAAGGCGCGAAATGTATGAACAGCCTGCTTAAAGAACTTCCTATATACCAGTTTATGGGCTCGCCTTCCTTAAGCGACATGAGAAGATACGAATATGCGTATCCCGTCATGACCAGCATCAAAAGAAGCGTCGGATACAAAAGATCGCCTTTGAAGACGCTCTTTATATTAAGGAAAAAGAGCGCGAGGAATATTATCCAGAGGATATTCCATTTCTTGGGCCCGAAGAACTGTTTCTGGAATTCGTAAGCTATGCGCGGACACCTTTCAAAATTCATGATAGACCCGAAGAACGACGTTACGCTGAGAGAGCCAAGGTCATACGCCTCGTTCCTTAGACCTGTGTTCTTTACGGTGAAGACCCACGGCAGGCCCATCATAAGTGCTATCAGTATAAAAATAACGGCCTTAGCAAATATGCGCCTGTCCTTTCTGAAGGCCTTCGTGCAAAACACTGCAAGCATAAGAATGGCCGATAAAAAGAAGGCCCACCCCTCTGTCTTGGTCCAGAGCGCCAGCCCCATCAAAAGCCCGGAAAGCGCTAGATGCCGGGTCTTGAGGTTTTTCATCCACCTGAAGAGATAGACAAATGACGAGGTAAAATAGAATGTCAGTATCAGGTCCGCGTAGCCTACGGTCGAGAATCTTGCAAGCTGCGGTATGGTGCCCAGGATAAAAGTGAAGATGAACGCTTCTTTTCTCCCGAAAAATTCCTTTACAGCATAAAAGAAGACTGCGAGCATCGCCAGGAAGAATAACGGGAAGACGATCTTCACGGCAAGGTCTCCTACCCTGCCCAGGAAAGCGTATATCCACGCCTCGGATATGGGGAGCATGAGCGGGTAACTCGAATTCGGGAAAGACTGCGTAATACCACTGAAGAAATCCTGCGGTATTCCTCCGGCCAGAAAGATGGCCTTTGCCCTTACCGCGTATATTGCGATGCTG
>CAZKWI010000098.1:0-6262 GCA_964556455.1 uncultured Planctomycetia bacterium
CAAGGTAAAAGAAATAAGGGATAATTCAGTTACTGTCATATACCAGGGAAATGAATTCGATCTTTCAATGTGAATGAGCACATGTTTTACAAAAAATCTTTGATTTTTTGTAAAACATAAGTGCGAATTCATCCTGAGGAGCCTGAGTAAGCACGTAGGGCGACGAAGGATCTATACCAGGAGGTAAATATGAAAAAACTATTATCTGTAGCATTGACACTTCTTATTATATTATCAAATCTTGTATTTCTGCCGCCAGGCACTGCGGACGCAAAGGACGGGCCGACTTCCTCCACCGCCCAGAAACCAGCAAACACGATATCTCTCGACTTTAAAGGCATGGATGTCGTCGACGTCTTAAAACTTCTGGCACAGCGCGGAAACCTCAACATCGCTGTCAGCAAGAACGTCCGCGGGAAAGTGACGATGTTCCTCAAAGATGTCAACATCAATGATGCTTTCGAGATAATACTCGCGACGAACGACCTCGCCTTCGAAATGAAGGGCGGCGTCTACACTGTGATGACCAGCAAGGAATACGAGAAGATGTACGGCCAGCCTTTCCGCGACAGAAGGGTCATACAGATATTCGAGCTCAAGCACGTAAAGGCCTCGGATGTATCAAAGGCCCTTACACAGATAAAGACCAAGATCGGCAAGATCGTGGTTGACGAGGGCTCTAACGCCATAATCGTCATGGACTCACCCCAGATAGCACTCGAAGCAAAAGAGATCATACACGCGCTGGACAAGCCGGTCGAGACAAGGGTTTATTCGCTCGATTACGCCAGGGCTGAAGAGGTAAAGGCAAAGATCGAGGAAATGCTGACCAAGAATATAGGTATGGCGCAGGTTGACGAAAGAACAAATAAGGTGATCGTTACCGACCTTGCAAGCAAGATGGCCGAGATAGAGAACCTGGTGGGCGAGTTGGACGAAAAGACCAAGGAGGTCTTGATAGAAGCGAAGATCCTTGAGATAACGCTGAACGACGAATACGCCTGGGGGATAAACTGGGACAGGGTCCTCGAGATAAGTTCTGACTTTGCCGAGCTTGCCATGGGCATGAATTTCATGCCTACAGATATCTTCGAGAGCGCCATTATCCCCGCGGAATCGAACAGTATCGCGGGAGGCGCTTTTGAACTCGGGACGCTGACCGACCATAAATATCACACCCTCATACAGATGCTCGAGACGATGGGCAAGACCGAGGTCCTTTCCAGTCCGCGCATTGTCGTGGTCAATAACGAAGAGGCTTCAATAATGGTCGGTACCAACCAACCGTACGCGACTACAGGGACCACTGTCAGCGGCGATACATCGCAAACCACCCAGCAGGTTACCTATGTGGACCTGGGTGTTAAGCTTCATGTTACCCCTACGATAAACAAGGACGGCTATGTGACTATGAAGATCAAGCCTGAGAAGAGCTCAAAGACAGGCGATATAGATATCGTAAGCGAAGAAGGCACGACAACCAGGACCACCCAGATACCCATCATCCAGACCTCAGAAGCCGAAACGACCGTTATGGTAAAGGACGGCAATACGATAATCGTGGCTGGTTTGATAGAAAAGAGGGAAGAAAAAGAGGTGAAGAAGGTCCCGTTCTTCGGGGATATCCCCTTGTTGGGCCAGGCGTTCCGAAGCAAGACCGAAGGTTCCGACGACGACCCGGAGAGAAAAGAACTGGTCATTTTTCTGACGCCGCACATAGTCTCTCCCGATGAAGAAACCCCTGAGGTTGCAGAGTACCTGTCAACGACCGAGCCCGGAAAAGCCAAACTCATCGGCGAAGAGCCAAAGAGGAAGCGTACGAGCCTGAAATGGTTCAACGACCTGGAGAAAAGAAAGGCTAAAAGGAAAAAAGAGGTGGCGAAGAGGCGTGCGCCCCGCAAAAGATTCACGGATATAGAATATGAATCCCCCGAAGGTTATTACAGGATGATAAGAGACAGGGTCATAAGGTACGCCGGAAAATATTATCCCAGAAGCGGGGTATACGGCGACGTTTATATAAGCTTCAGCCTAAGCTCGAATGGGACGCTTACGGGAGAGCCCAGGATTCTTGCGGCTGCGGATGAGTCACTGAAGATACTGGCCGTTAAGAGCGTCAAGGACGCAGCACCTTTCCCGGCGTTCCCGCGGGCCATCCCTGAATCTGTCGAGACGTTTAATATCGTGATATCCTACAAGTAGCAGGCTAGCTGGGTTACCATAACTTTCAATGGCCCCCACCATGGTAATCCAGCCAATTTCCATTGACATTAGCTTATAATTTTACTATAATATTTTTCTTAATACATATATAACATCTTTATAAAAGGGGGAGATTTATGCTGAGTGACCTTGCTATAGCCCAGAAAGCCGGCTTAAAACCCATCCAAGATATCGCTAAAAAGATCGGGATCAAGGACAGCGAACTTGAGCTTTACGGCAAATACAAGGCCAAGATATCTCTCGACGTATTACAGAGATCCAATGACAGGCCGGTCGCTAAATATATAGATGTGACCGCCATAACGCCTACTCCACTGGGCGAAGGTAAGACCGTTACCACTATCGGCCTGGCAATGGCGTTGAATAAATACGCCGGCAGCACTATCGTCTGCATTCGACAGCCTTCCCTGGGCCCGGTATTCGGTATAAAAGGCGGTGCTGCGGGCGGCGGCTATTCTCAGGTCGTTCCCATGGAAGATTTTAACCTCCATCTGACCGGCGATGTCCATGCGGTCGGCGTGGCTCACAATCTCTGTGCGGCTTTTCTGGATAATTCGATCTTTAAGCAGAATAAGCTCGACATAGACCCTGAGAGCGTAATGTGGCGCAGGGTCGTTGACGTAAGCGACCGCTATCTGCGCAATATCACAATAGGCCAGGGGACGCCGCAGGACGGCATACCCCGCAAAAGCGGTTTTGACATCACCGTGGCTAGCGAAGTGATGGCGATACTTGCCCTGACAGATTCCCTGAAGGACCTTAGAAAACGTATAGGCAATATTGTGGTCGCCTATACAAAAAAGGGTAAACCGGTAACAGCAGAGGATCTAAAAGTGGCGGGGGCCATGACGGTCCTTTTAAAAGACGCGATCAAGCCCAACCTGCTCCAGACCCTTGAGAATACCCCTGCGTTCGTTCACGCAGGCCCTTTTGCCAATATCGCACATGGCAACAGCTCCATAATTGCGGATAAGATAGCTTTAAGGCTGTCGGATTACGTGGTGACGGAGAGCGGATTCGGCGCCGACTGCGGAGCGGAGAAGTTCTTTGACATAAAGTGCCGGATAAGCGACATGAAGCCGCAGGCAGTCGTCCTCGTCTGCACTATCCGGGCCCTTAAGATGCACAGCGGCAAGTTCAAGGTTGTCGCGGGAAAACCTCTGGACAAGGGGCTGACAAAAGAGGATATCGACGCCGTTGTTGAAGGCTCATCAAATCTAAAGAAGCATATAGCGAACATGAAGCTCTTTGGTATACCCGTCGTTGTGGCCATAAACAGGTTCACCCAGGATACTGACAGAGAGATCGAGACCGTAAAAAAAATAGCCGGCGAGTGCGGTGCGTTCGACGCCGTTACATCCAACCTCTGGGAAAAAGGCGGCCAGGGTGGAAAAGAGCTGGCCAGGGCTGTTATAAAAGCCGCCGAAGAGAAGAGCAAATTCTCTTATCTGTATCCGCTCGATATCCCCATAAGGGATAAGATAAAAAAAATAGCCACTAAGATCTACGGCGCAAAGGACGTCTCTTATACGCGCGCTGCTGAGGAAAAAATAGAGCTTTACAAGAAATCTGGTTATACTAAACTGCCTCTGTGTATGGCAAAGACGCATCTCTCATTGTCGCACGACCCGAAACTGAAGGGTGCCCCCACAGGATTTACACTACCGGTAACAGATATCCGCGCTTCAGTAGGGGCGGGTTTTCTTTACCCCCTGTGCGGAGAAATGAGAACGATGCCTGGCCTGCCGTCAATACCGGCAGGCACGAAGGTGGACCTCGACACGGAAGGCAAGGTAACGGGCCTATTTTAACGAAAGAGGTATGCGAGATGTATATTAACGACACGATAAAAAAGTACCTGGATGATCTCGCCGCCAGAAAACCGGCCCCGGGCGGCGGAAGCGCTGCCGCACTTGAGGGAGCGACAGGCTGCGCGCTCATGTCGATGGTGGCCAACTATACAATTTCCAACAAAAATTACGCCGGCTTCAAAGACAGGGCCACTGTCGTGCTCGACGAGTCAAGCCGCCTCCGGGAAAAGATGATGGAGCTTATAGATAAAGACGTAGCTGCATACAGGAACCTGTCGGATGCATTCAAGAGGTTTTCAAGCGATTCGCCCGAGCTGCAGGCCTTGTATAAAAGCGCCTGTAACGTGCCGTTCGATATATGCAAGGCGGCGGATGAAGGCTTGAATATTGCCAAGGAGCTTGTAATTATCGGGAACACCAACCTTGTCACAGACACCGCTATAGCGGCCTTGATGCTCGAAAGCGCTTTTTTCGGCGCGAAGTTCAATGCCTACATAAATCTGAAGTATATTGACGACACAAAGTATGTGCGCAGTGCTCACAAAATTCTCTCAGGGCTCGAAGAGTCAGTGCCGAAGCTCAAAGACTATATCCTGCATATGGCAGAGGAAATAATAACTAAATAAAGAAAGGATTGGATATGCCCGCTGCATTACTGGAAGGCAAGACGATCGCCGCTAAGATTAAAAAGGACCTTGTAAAAGACGTAGAAAGACTTAAAACCAAATACGGAAGCGCTCCGTGCCTGGCGACTGTCCAGGTAGGCGAGAACCCGGCCGGCGCAGTATATCTGAGATCCCAGCAGAAGAATGCGGAAAAGCTGGGGGTTGAATATAAGCTACATAGCCTTGATCAAAAGACTACCGAGAAGGAATTGATAGGCTATCTTGAAAAGCTGAATAACGATGAAAATACTAACGGGATCCTCCTGCAGATGCCGCTGCCTGCCGGTATAAACGCTAAAGAGATGCCGAAGCACATAACGCCTGTTAAGGACGTAGAGGGCATGCATCCCGAAAACCTCGGTTGTATACTCTCCGGTAGGACTTTGATGGCGCCGTGCACCGCTATGGCGGCTTTTGAGCTTGTAAGGTCTACCGGGATTAATCTATACGGAAAAGAAGCCGTTGTCGTAGGGCATAGTGAGATCGTAGGAAAACCGGTAAGCCTGCTCCTTCTGGATAAGTTCGCGACGGTCACTACATGCCATATCGGCACAGGGGAGCGGGGAGTCCTGGCAGACCATGTGAAACGCGCCGAGATACTTATAGTGGCCGTAGGCAAAGCCGGCCTTGTAAAAGGCGACTGGGTGAGAGAAGGTGCTATTGTAGTTGATGTAGGCATAAACAAGGTCGGCGACAAGTTGGTAGGCGACGTAGAGTTTGAAGGAGCTCAAAAAAGGGCCGCGTTCATTACACCGGTCCCCGGGGGAGTGGGCCCGCTTACTGTAACCATGCTGATGAAGAACGTGGTCGAAGCATATAAAAAACAGAAAGGCGAATAGATGTCTTTTAGGGAAAAGATAAAGTCAGGTAAATTTCTGGTGACAAGCGAGATCGGTCCGCCGAAAGGGGTCGACATTACTGAGATGCTTGAAGATGCCGAGCTCTTAAAAGGGAAAGTCGATGCGATAAACGTAACTGACCTGCAGAGCTCTGTAATGAGGGTGGGCTCGCTCGCGGTGTGCCATCTTTTAAAGAATAAGGGGATAGAGCCTGTTTACCAGCTTACGTGCCGCGACAGGAACAGGCTGGCACTGCAGTCTGACCTTTTGTCGGCTTCTGTACTGGGCATAGAGAACGTTTTGCTGCTTACAGGCGACTATACGACGTTAGGCGACCACCCGCAGGCAAAGCCTGTATTTGATCTTGGGTCCATACAGCTTATTCAGATGACAAGGACGTTGATGGAAGGCAAGGACATGGTGGGAAACCAACTGAAAGGAAAGCCGGACTTCTGTATAGGCGCTGTAGTAAACCCCGGGGCAGATCCTATAGAGCCCGAGATCATAAAGATGGAGAAGAAACTGAAGCTTGGCGTAGAGTTCTTTCAGACACAGGCCGTATATGACGTGGAGCTCTTTAAGAAGTTTCTCGATATGACAAAGCATTTGAATACGGTGATAATGGCCGGGATAGTGCTTTTGAAATCCGCGGGCATGGCAAAGTTCATGAACAAAAATGTTTCAGGCGTATCTGTCCCGGAAAAACTTATAAGCCAGATGGACG
>CAZKWI010000099.1:0-6191 GCA_964556455.1 uncultured Planctomycetia bacterium
CTATAGCAGGGAAGGTAACGACGGCAATAATTTTAACTTCACTTTAGTCCCGGTATACGGCCTGCTTGAAAATATGGCACTTTGCATAGAGCTCCCGTTTGATATACTGAACCCGGACGACGGCGAGACTGAAAGAGGCTTCGGTGATATGACCCTTGCCGTAAAGACGTCGTTATTGCCGGAAGGCGAAAGGTTGCCTTCATTTCTGCTGAAGACGATAGTAAAGCTGCCCACCGGCGATGAGGATAAAGGGTTGGGAAGCGGTGAAACAGACACCACTCTTATGATGGTAGCATCAAAGACCCTGGGGCACGCAACCCTTCACGGCAATATAGGCTATACTTTTATGGGCGGGGATTCCAATGACGACAATATAGTTTATGGAGCAGCTCTGGAATACAGCATAATTCCTAAGCTGGCGCTCGTAGGCGAAGCGTTTATGGAGACAGAGAATGATTTCGACAAAGAGACGCATACCATAACCCCGCTTGTGGGGTTGAGATATCACTTAACTGAAAAGATAATCCTCGACACCGCCTTCAGTATGGGGATTTGTCATGACAAAAAGGCGGATTATAACATAATAAGCGGAATGTCCGTTTCGTTTTAATAGTAAGTCAGGCCTACCGCTTTTTCAGCGTTTTGTACACCCAACCAAAACTTACATAACATTTTTTATAGTCTCCGCTTTTAGCGGAGCCGATAAAAAGTGTTATGTAAGCCTCGCCTGCATACTCTTAGGCAATCAGCCTCAGGTAAGGCTCGGCTTAACAAAGGTTGCTCGCGTTGCGAGCCGGCTAATAAGGCTTAGTTTTGTTGCAGGCACTCGTGCAAGCGACGCGCTTGTCTTGTAAGCAGAGACAGGACGGCGAGGCCAAGCGACGAGCGCGACGTCCGCTACGTGCTCACTCAAAAAATTTAAAAAGCCTCAAGACCGGTTTTGAGCATGGTGAAACGAGCAAAATCCCCGGTTTTCGACCCTAAAAATCCCTTGTTTACGTACCATATTGGGTGTAAAATTAATCTATCATGTCTTCAAAAGTTGAGCTAAAATACGGTTTCTGGGATAAATCAAAAGTAGCAAGAAAAGTAGCTACAATTAAAGTAAAGCTTGATTCAATAGGCGGAATCGCAGATCTTTTTCTGATACAGCATGATATTGCCACCCTTTTTCATTATTCGTTACACAATGTTGCTAAAAGTGAAAAGCCCAAGCGATATCATATGCAGTGTCAAGATCTAGGCCTGATTACCAGTGAAGATCAGAGCAAATTCCCTGACATACTAGAAACGGATTTGCCTAATTTCGAGAACATGAAAAACCTTTGGCCTTTGCAAGCTGTGCCTTTTTGGCCATATCCTAAAGAGGATAATTATAATCCGATGACTGGTGAAGAGATCGATAGCAACAGAGAGCATCTTGCAGATTTTGGTAAAATGATTCGTGATTCTATGGAGTTACCCGGTGCTATAGCTCAGATAGTCGGAAGCTTGGAAACATTTCTTGTTGCACCGGGAAATACAGAAGCGTTAGAGCGTAAAAAATCTATGTTGAAGAAGAAATTACGCTGTTGGAATGTATATACTGGCACACGTCCTTGGATTCTTGGCTATATAACACTTAGCGCAGTGTCGCGTAAGATGCTATCATCCCATAAATAGCAAGTCAGGTCTAGGCCATAACTATAGCAAATCCTTGCATTTTTCCTATCAGCGTGATATACTAATATTGAAAGTACGGAGCGTCCCGAGTTAGAAGGGGTAAATCCCGGACGTTAAAAAAGTAAAACCTTCGCAAAAAGTTGCGGAGGTTTTTTATTTCCAGGCAGAAATCCATGGCAAAAATACTTGGAATTACCATATGTATCGCGATGTTGCTTTTCTGTGTGGCGCCCTTGCAGGCGTACGATAATGTGATATACATCTGGCAGCGCAACTGGGACGGCTATCTCGAAGACGCCATCAGCGCTATCCAGGATACCACAGGTTATTTCACGGTTTTATGCGGCGATCTTAAATTCAAGGGGGAAAGCCCCGTTATAAATTTAGTGGATATAAACTGGCCGTATATTACCCAGACAGAAACCTCGACTACAATAGCCTTTCGCATAAATGCCGGGGCAAGCCGGTTTTTTGCCAATAACGAGATCCACTCGGTAGCGGGCTCTGTGGAAAACGCGATATACAGGGTGCTTGATTCTGCTCCGCAGGATAATATCGTAGGCATTCAGTTTGATTATGACTGTCCTACATCTAAGTTGAAGGATTACGGCAAATTTCTAGAAATAATGAGAGAGCGCTTTAAGCCGCTCAATGAAAGACTGGCAGAGTTTAAGATTTCGATTACGGCACTGCCAACCTGGCTGCAAAATCGTGAATTTCAAAAATTGATCCAAGGCACCGATTATTACGTCCTGCAGCTGCATTCTTTTGAGCTGCCCAAAAGCGCTGAGCAGGCTGCGGAGATATTTCCCCGTGATAAAGCCCGTTCTTATGTAGAAAAAGCATCTGAATTGAAACACCCATTTTATATTTCATTGCCGACATACGGTTATGAGGTCGCTTTTAATAGCGAAGGCAATTTTTTGGGCCTTCGTTCCGAGGGCGACCCCGTGTTTTGGGGCAAGGGCGTAAAACACATCATAAAGACAGTAGATCCGGCAGAAATACGTTCTTTTTTTAAAAAAGGGTGGGCTTCCGGGCATTGTTTAGGTGTTTACTGGTTCCGCTTGCCATTAAGGTCGGATGAGTTTAACTGGGACATTAAAACGCTTGTGGCGCTTATTGAAGGGCGCGATCCGAGTGTGAACATAAGAGCAGAATTATCCTCTCCTGAGAAAGGATTATACGAGATTTACCTTGTAAACGACGGCGAGCAGAATATAGCCACTTCCGTAGGCTTTGAGTTGCAGTGGGATACAGAGGCATTACTTGTGTATGACATTTTACATCAGTACGCAAGCGAGCGTACTAAAGAAGGCCTTGAGATCACAGGGCCCGCTCCCAAAGTGGGGAATAAGGCCCTGGTAGGATGGTTCAGAGCTGTTGAGAAAAGGGAAAAAGACGTTAAATTAGAGGTGGGCGATGTTCAAATCCCAAAGGCTAATTAAAGCTCCTGTATTGTGCGCGGTAATGGTATTTATGGTAAATGGCGCAAGTCTTGCCTGCGGCCCCTATTTTGATGACGCGTATATTGTCAGGGGAACAAAAGACCAGTTCTTGTCTGTGCCTGAAGGCCATTTTCTATATGAGATCGAAAGGATCGCCGGCCGTAAAAAAGAAGAGCCCGAAAAAACCGATAAGGCGGAAAATAGCGCCGACAAAGACGCGCTAGATCTGGAAATAGCACTAAGCAGGACAGATCTCTCCGAGGGCGAAAAACAGAAAGCCCTGGCTTCATATGCTGAAGCCCGCTCGAAGCTCTTGTATTATTTAAAAACATATCCTGTAGAAAAGCCATGGATCTGGTACGGAGCGTCTTTCAGGCGCTATGAAAGAGGGGGCAAGAGAAGGCCGTTCAGTTTCGCACCGGGCTTCAGGCTCGCGGATGAGATACCGGATGAATTTGCGCTATACATAAAGGGAGCCGTAGCTTACCACAACAATAATTTCGAATCAGCTATTAAAACATGGGATACGCTGCTCAAGCTTCCGGAAGAAAAGAGGCGATATAAAAGCGTATGGGCGGCTTTTATGATAGGTAAGACATATTTGTCCATGAGAGACTCCGGTCAGGCGATAAATTTTTTCGAAATGACAAGACAGTTGGCGAGTAAAGGGTATGAAGATTCTTTAGATCTTGCTTACGAAAGTTACGGGTGGCAGGCGTTAGCCGAGTATGAAAATAAGGAGTATATTTCCAGTATCAACAATTATGTTAAACAGTTAGACCTGAGATCATTAAACTGGTTGTGCCACAGGATCTTTGGCCTGGATGATGATATTTTCGAAAAAGTCGTTGAAGATGAAGTTTCGCGAAAAGTCCTTATAGGATGGGCTGTTTCCAAAACCCCGTGGACCTATTGGCGGAGAACTATCGATGATAACCCAAGCAAGAATATTTACCATAAATTGCTGAGAGCTATAGAGACAATGGATAGCGGGGAGAACATCGATAATGCCGGCAGAATAGCGTGGATATTCTATAATAACGGCGACTTTGAAGGCGCGAAAAAATGGCTTAAAATATCCGGCACGCGATCTCCCCTTACCCGGTGGATAGAATCCAAGCTCTTATTGAGAGAAGGCAGGGTAGAGGAAGCGCTGGCAAGGCTGAAGGGGCTCCTCCCGCTTTTTGAAAAGAACCAGGAATGGAATATATTTTATAATGCCGATAAAAAAGAGATGGCAAGGATGATAAACACAGAAATAGGCGTATTGCAATTAAGCCGGCAGGATTACATAGGAGCCCTTCAAGCGCTTATTGACGGAGGGGCCTGCTGGGAAGATATCGCTTATGTCGCTGAGAAGGTTTTAACTACAGAAGAACTCGAAGGCTATTTAAGCAAAGCGAGGAGTCGGGGGCTATCGGTTACATTTCAATGGAAATATCCTTCCAGCCTGGAAGATCCCACTGCAGAAAATGCGTTAAAATATCTTCTGAGCAGGCGTTTCGCAAGAGAAGGCAAATGGCAGGAGGCTTTAAAGCATATGCCATCCTCTTTCAATAGGGAGTGGGAAAAGCGCACACCGACCGGGAAAGGATATGCAATACACGAACAGCGCCAAGAGACATTTGATCCGAAGAGCACCCTGTCCGCTCTCCGTGGTTATATTAATAATAGCGATGATAAGCGGCTATCAAAAAGCGAGAGAGCTAAAAATTACTATGAAGCCGCCTTGATCATGCGTAAATACGGAATGGAACTTTTGGGAACGGAGCTCGACCCGGACTGGTTTGTCTTTAACGGCCAGTATAATTATGACGATAGCGTTGAACAGCGTTTCGCGATCTTGAATGAAGAAAGGCGGAAACACTATAAGGGCTGGTATGATGAGGCTATTGAACAATGCGAGAATAAACGCCGGGAAATACTAAAGCACCGCGATTTCTTCGTGGGTAGCGAAGACGAGGAAAAAAGAGCGATCAGCTCTTTGCCCACCCCGCTCAAGAGATTTCATTACCGCTACAGGGCGGCGGATCTTATGTGGCAATGCGCCCAGCTTTTGCCGGATAATGACGAATTAAAAGCGAAAGCTCTTTGTATAGGGGGGACATTTCTTAAAGTAAGGGATCCCCAGGCAGCAGATAAGTTCTACAAAGAATTGGTCAATACCTGCGGCAAGACCAAAATAGGCAGGGAGGCCGATGAACTACGATGGTTCCCCAAGATAGAAGATACTGAATTATGAAGATGTTTGACTACCAAAAAGACATCGTTTTCAAAGCTATTAATTTCGCCGCCAAAGCGCACTCCGGGCATTATAAAAAAGGCCGGAGTCCCTAAAAATACTGGAACAAAAGGTTAAAGCTATATTTAAAAAATAGCTAGTATGCTATAATAATACCCATGAAACACGCAAAAACACCCCTAATTCTCGCGATTGCGCTTATACTCCTAGTCCAACCCCTCTTAGCCCAGGAAGCCTTCCTGCCGGCCAAAGCAAAGGATATTTCAGATAGAGCCTACGAGCCTGCCGTAATAGAGCTTATAGATAATGCAAGGAAATCAATAGTAATATCCATGTACAGCATCAGCGTAGGCCGCGCAGAAAGAAACCCTGTTAGATTCCTTCTGGGAGACCTCTTAGAAGCAAGAAATAGGGGAGTGGATGTCACATTACACTTAAATACCCGTTTTAGCTTCAGCAATGTCAGGAAATACTCCGAAAAGCTCCTTACTTCACCTATGTTCCATGATCTAAAGGAAGCAGGCTGTGAAATATACCTGGTTCCATCCAAATACAGGCTCCATGATAAACTTATTATAGTAGACTCAAGATATGTTGTGGAAGGCAGCATGAACTGGTCCACATCAGCCCTAAAGGCCAATTTCGAGTCAGCTACCCTTATAGATTCCCCTGAGTTAGCCAAGATCAAGCTTTTAAGACTAAAGACCATACCTTTAAGCGTAGAGGTTAAAAAGCCCCCAAGCCCATCTATATTACAGAACTACCTGAAAAGATTGCTCTCCCTGTATCCTTTGTAACAGGGGAAAATACCCTTTCAAGGTTTATCTCCCACAATGACA
>CAZKWI010000100.1:0-6170 GCA_964556455.1 uncultured Planctomycetia bacterium
GAGGCCCGGGGTCGGGAGGAACCGAGTTCGAACGAAACAATAGACCCGCCGCCATATAATAAAAAATAGGACAGGTTTTAACCTGTCCTATTTTTTATCTTGTTCCCTATTTGCACTTATGGGAGCAGGAGCACGAACGATCGTCCTTTTCGTTCTCCTTTATGATAACATAGGTCTTCTCAGGCTTTTTGTGGGCGTAGCTGTGGCTGAATAAGAGCGCCAGCCCTCCGAGAACGTGTGGCATGTAATAGTGCGCCACCTTTCTGTGATGACGCTGATGCCTCCTATGATGACCTCCCCAGGCAAGAGCGGTGTCCGCCTGCGCCAGGAAGATCGCACTTAAAAGCGCGATCGCGACCAGCTTGCAAATGCGTTTACTTTTGAACATTTCATACCTCCTTTCTCTTTACACTTTAGACAAATGGGTTTCCAAAAAAGTTCCCTTTCTGATATAATATTTCCATGGACAAGCAGCCTTACAAAGAAATGCTGGAGAACAGGTATTATCTCTACAGGCCGTGGATACCTATTTGTAAATCCATAGAGGCGAAGATAGTGAGGGATCTTGAACTCGCACAGCCTATCCTGGATATAGGCTGCGGGAACGGTTTGTTTGCGACATACAGCTTTGGCCGGAAGATCGACACCGGGCTCGATTACGACGAGAATGCTGTGAGAGAGGCCGAAAGAACGGGCATATACAAAGAAGTTGTCCTGGCTGACGCGCGAAACCTCCATTTTAAGGAAGCAAGCTTTAATACCGTTATAAGCATATGTGCCTTGGAGCATATATCGCAGCCCGATAAAGTCTTCTCAGGCATATATAGGGTATTAAAGGAAGGCGGTAGGCTCATCTTCACGGTGCCAAGCGAGAGCTTCGGTGAATACCTTTTTGGCAGCAGGGTCCTGAGCTTTCTGGGGTTAAAGAAGCTTGCCAAAAGATACGGCGACAAAAAGAACGATAAGAGCGGCCACCTGCTCGTATATGCGCCATCCAAATGGAAAGCGAACCTGGAAGGCATGGGCTTCAAGGTGGAATCCATAGATTATATATTCCCTAAAGAGGCGGTACTCCTGTGGAGCTTCTTTCATTCTGTTATCTTCAGTGTGTTGTTTCTCCCTTTTCGTTTATTGAGGGATCTTAATATAAAAGCCATCGACAACCTGCTCAGAACTATTTTTAGGACCTCACTCTCCGGGTGGCTGCTGGCAAGGTCCGGCAAGTACATATCGAACGGCGGGTATCTACTGATAAGGGCGCAGAAGTAGGAATTGATTGAAATTCTGCCCCGGAACTGATATTATATTGGGACAGAAAAAGGTGGTATATGGGTATCAGTGTAGCAGTAATAGTTAAGAACGAAGAGAAGAATATATCCGACTGTCTCAATACAGCCACGTGGGCTGATGAGATAGTAGTGCTGGATGATGACAGCACCGACAAGACTATCGAGATAGCCAGGCGATATACTGACAAGATACATAAGCGCCGTATGGATATAGAAGGCGCCCACAGGAACTATCTCTACTCTCTCTGCTCGAACGAATGGGTGTTGAGCTTAGATGCAGACGAGAGAGTGACTCCCGAACTGGCCGAAGAGATAAAGGCGGTCCTTGAAAAAGAGGCGGCCTCGCCTCAACACAATGCCTATTCTATCCCGATAAGGTCATATATAGGCGCGCAATGGGCCAATTGCGCCGGTTGGTACCCCGCGCCAAAAATAAGGCTCTTCAAAAAAGATAAATTCAGATATGATAAATCAGAGGTGCACCCGCGCATATTCCTGGACGGAACTTCCGGTGTCCTTAAAGGCGATATCATCCATTACGCGTATAAGGATTTTGCGGAGCTCTTCCGGAATACGAACGAGCAGACCACGCTCCAGGCTGTGGAGTGGCACCGTGTGGGGAGAAAATTCAGCCTCTTCAGAATGCTCCGCACGACCGTCGATAGGTTCATAAGGAAGTATTTCTTCAAAGGCGGGATGAAAGGCGGGTTCCTGGGGTTTGTGCTTTCCGCGGCGGATTCATACTACCAGTTCCAGAGTTACGCTAAATTATGGGAGCTCGAGAATAGGAAGGGCACAACATAGATGGCAGGCAAGACCTATGATCTTGTGATAATAGGCGGCGGACCGGCGGGACTTACAGCCGGCCTTTACGCCTCAAGGGCCAAACTTGATACGATCCTCCTTGAGAAGATGATGCCCGGCGGACAGGTCCTCCTTACGGATGAAGTCGAGAACTACCCCGGCTTCTCAAAGCCTGTCAAGGGACCTGATCTCGTAAATGAGATGCTCGAGCAGGCGAAGCAGTCCGGCTTATCAATAGAGAATGAAGAAGTGGCTGGAGTATCGCATGTGCATAAAGATGGGCCACGTTTTATAATAGATACATCTTCAGGCGACCAGTATGAAGCGCTTGCTGTTATAGTGGCCGCCGGAGCGGCATGGAAGAAGCTTGGGGTACAAGGTGAAGAGGCGTTGACCGGCAAAGGAGTCTCATACTGTGCTACATGCGACGGACCGTTCTTTAAAGGAAAGGATGTAGTGGTCGTCGGGGGAGGAGATAAGGCCCTCGAAGAAGCGCTATACCTGGCAAAGATCGTAAACAGCGTAAAGCTCATCCACAGGCGCGACAGATTCAGGGCCATCAAAGAACTGCAGGACAGGGTCCTCAGTAACGAAAAAATAGAACCTGTTTATGATTCCATCGTTACCGAGATATGCGGCAAGAAGTTCGTAGAATCAGTAAAGATCCTCAATAAGAAGACCAAAAAATCTTCCGCGATCTCCTGTAATGCAATATTTATATTCATAGGCATTACTCCTAACAGTGCGTTCCTGAAGCATCTGGAAGACGTGGACGACAAGGGTTTTATTATAACAGATAAGAATATGAGGACCTCGCAGAGCGGCATATTCGCCTGCGGTGATGTTATAAAGAAAGACCTTTACCAGATATCTACCGCTGTCGGGGAAGGTGCGACAGCAGCGTTCAATGCACAGAAGTATATAGATGAGCTGAAAGGGACGGAGTACAAGTAGCTTATCCGCAGGACAGAGCAGTCTTGACAGTTCTTTGTTATTGTGTTATTTTATCAAAAGTGCCGAGGTAGCTCAGTGGTAGAGCGCGGCCCTGAAAAGGCCGGCGTGGTCAGCAAGCGCCGGAGATACTGGCATGCCGCAAGCTAGGTTAGAGCAGCTATCGCGAGGTAGCTGTTCGAGCTAACCGATGCGGGTTTTTAGCCCGAAGCATGTGCGAACCAAAGGTGGTTCTTGGATCAAGGGTGACGTTCCTGATCGACGGAAGCCCTGGAAAAACTGGTCTAAGAATGATTACGGTCGGGATGAGAACATAAGGCGTGGCAGGTAACTTCGGGAGATCTTGTATCGTCTCTTTTTTTAGAGTAGGCTGAATATAAGCGCAACGCGAACTTTCAGCCGAAGCGGTACAAGAAGTCAGAGAGACCATAGTAACTGAGATGCCGTAGAAATGCGGCGGAGTGAAGGGTCACACCGGGCTATATGTCCGGGGTAGCCGTATGCGGGAAAACCGCACGTACGGTCGCAACGGGAGCTAACAGGCAGAGATGCTGTTAATCATCCCATTTTCAATTCTGACCCTCGGCACCATTTACCTTTCCTGTAGAAGGTAAGTGCCCTTATACAGGAAAGGTAAATTTTTACCATATTATTGAACCAATGACGTGCAAATTTTTATTCTAACAAGGAGTTCGGATGCGCAGGGATAAGGAAAGAGCAATAGAGTTACGAAAAGAAGGGAAGAGCTACAATGAGATACATAAGTCTCTCAACGTTCCAAAGAGTACGCTCTCGGGCTGGTTTCGTGATCTAAGATTTTCTGAAGATATAAAAATAAGACTGATAGACGAAACAAAAAGGAAATGGGCTCAAAATATCACTGATTTTAACAAGAGACGCGCTAAAGTTATATTGGAAGAAGCGCAGAGAATGCAGGACGAAGAAGCAAAAAAAGTGCCAAGAGTATCTAAGAAAGAACTCTGGCTTTTAGGAACAGCCCTATATTGGGCTGAAGGCTCCAAAAGAGAGAGGTGGCAAGCGCGATTTACAAACTCCGACCCGGAAATGATAAAGTTTATAATGCGTTATTTTAGAGAAATTTGCGGAGTTGAGGAGGATAAGTTCAAACTGACATTGCAAATACATCCTAATGTATCCGAAGAAGCAGCTAAAAGATATTGGAGCGATGTTACAAATCTGTCGCCAACGCAATTTTATAAAACGCTGGATGCTGTAAGCAAAACAAGCAAGCACAAGAGAGGGCCAAAGCGCCTACCTTATGGTACATTAAAGATTTCGATATCAGATGTAAGAATTGCCAACAAGATAAAGGGCTGGTTAAAAGGATTGACACGGGCGGTTTAATTTAATACAATTGATATAATTATATTATAAGGCCGGCGTAGCTCAGCTGGTAGAGCAGGGCTTTCGTAAAGCTCAGGTCGGTGGTTCAAATCCACTCGCCGGCTCCACGTTCGCCTTTGGCGAACGTGATCCTGAGCAAGCATAAAAATGCGATGTAAAAGAGCATTTTTATGCGAAGCGAAGGACCTTTACTTCCAGAGGCGTAGCAGAATGGCCAAATACAGAGATCTTTTGAAGGAACGCAATTTCTTCCTCTATTCCTTCGGGCAGTTCATCTCGCAGTTCGGCGACAGGCTCGTCCAGATGATCCTCGTAGGCCTTATTTACAAACTCTCACCCGGCTCCACCATGAAACTAGCAAAGGCATTCTCCTTTACGCTTATACCGGCATTCTTTGTAAGTCCCCTTGCCGGAGTATGGGTGGACAGGTGGAACAATAAGAATACAATGATAGTCTGCGATATTATACGCTGCAGCCTGATGCTCACGTTCCCTGCCTTTCTTGCCACCGACCAGCTCCTGCCTATATATACGGCCATATTCTGCATCTTTACCTGCGCGTGCTTTTTTCTGCCGGCTAAGTTCGCGATAATACCGGACCTTGTTTCGAAAGACAAGCTTCTTCTGGCCAACTCCATGAGCACTATAATAACGCTTGTCGGAGGAGTGGCCGGTGTTACCGTCGGCGGCCTTATACTCGAGGTCATAGGCATAGAGAAGACCATATACTTAAACGCGATCATTTATCTTGCCTCAGCCGCGTGCCTTTCCATGATAGCCTACAGGTCGAAGAAGGATGTTAAAAAGAAGGTCGTTGTGATAGGGAAGAAGATCAGGGAGGCCTTCAAGACATCTTTTCTTTATGAGCTGAAAGAAGGTCTCAAATACCTTATCATGGAACAAAGGGTGAGGTTCGTGATATTCGTGCTCTTTTTCAGCATGTCGATGGTCGGCGCCGTTTATGTGGTATCGGCGGTCTTCATACAGGAAGTGATGGGGTCCATGACAAAAGACATAGGGCTCTTCGGCTCTTTCCTATGCGTAGGCCTGCTTATCGGTTCGTATTTTTATGGTAAGATAGGGCACGGTTTTTCAAAGGACAATACCATATACGGCTCTATTATCGCTACCGGGGCACTGCTCACTCTCTTTACGATAACCCTCAGCGCCACAGCGTCATTCTTCCTGGGCAGCCTCCTTATGTTCCTTATCGGAGTGGCCGCGTCCCCTGTGATGATATCGGCAAATACCATCATCCATGAAGACATAGACGACAGCATGAGAGGAAGGATCTTCAGTTCTATAGGCATCGTGATGAACATCGGGCTTATCGTCTTTATGTTCGTGGCATCGAGCCTGGCGGAGATAGTGGGAAAGATATGGATCCTGCTTGCGTGCGGTATTATATTCGGAATATTCGGATTGTTCGGTTTGATCTTTAAACGCAGGAGAAAGGGCTGATCTATTTGGAGGATTTCTTTACTTTGGTCGTTTCCTTCGAGAGCTTTTCCTTGCAGTCGTCGTAAAAATTGCATATGTTGCAGCAGATATTCTCTTCGCCCCGCTCACCCCTGTACCACTTGGTTTCGCAGGTCCAGTATACCTGGCATTGTGTGCAACAGCGCATTTTTTTACCCATCTTTTTATCTCCTATAAAAATTTTATAATAGATTTGCCGAACTGTCAAGGCATTTCTCGATAACACATTTGGTGATGTATAATGTTTTACGCGGAGACAAGCTCAAAACCATGTCATTCCCG
>CAZKWI010000101.1:0-6144 GCA_964556455.1 uncultured Planctomycetia bacterium
CGGGAATGACATGGTTTTGAGCTTGTCTCCGCGTAAAACATTATACATCACCGCTGCCGGGATTTAGCTTGAAAAAAGACGAAGAGGGGATTATAATGAGTCCAATATGAAGCGGGATAAGAACAGACGCGAGATCTTAACGGCGGTAGTGATATTTTTAGCCGCGACGCTTTTTTTAAGCATAAGAATAGGATCGCCCGACCACTCTAACCCTGACGAGAAGAGATATACTCAAAGCGCCGTTGAAATGGTCGAAGGCGGAGACTGGATCACACCGCGTTACCATGGGCGCCCCAGATTTCAGAAACCGATCCTCTTTTACTGGCTGGCTTCCACAGGCGTTGCTATAACCGGGAACAGATGGGGCGGCGCGCGGCTGCCGTCCGTATTATTCGGCGCCCTTACCGTGCTCCTGACATACGTTATAGGAAAGACCCTTTATTGCCGCCGCGCCGGACTTTTTTCCGCAGGACTCCTTCTTACATCATGGCTTTTCTTCAGTTACTCCAGGCTGGCCACTCCTGACATTGTTACACTCTTCTTTGTGACGCTTGCATTCGTCTTTTTTACCAGACTATATTTTGAAGGGCCTGCACGCGGCGCATCGCTTCTATTATTTGCTTCTATTGCGCTGGCGACCCTGACCAAGGGGCCGTTGGGGTTCATTTTGCCTATGATTGTCATAACGGCTTACGCCCTGATCTACAAAAAAAAGGGTTTTATCAGAGAGCTTAACCTGCCTCTTGGGATAGCCTTGTTCCTGGCAATAACACTGCCGTGGTTCATAGCGATGCTCAGGATACACGGCAGCGCTTACACCGAACATATTTGGCGGACTGAGACCGTGAACAGGGTCCGGGCCATGGGGCCGTTCAGCGGATTTTTACGCTATCTTGCCATGGCGCCTGTCGTTTTTTTGCCCGCGACATTCTTTTTGCCCCCGGCCTTTATTAAGAAGTTTACGCGAAAAAAACCGAAAAGGCCTGACGTTCTCATGCTGCTGTGGATAGTTGCGGTAATAGTCTTCTTTTCGGTTTTCAGCACAAAGAAGATACATTATCTTTTGATGTGCGCGCCCGCAGTGTGTATATTTATCGGAAGCCTTGCGGGATCGCCCGCTAAAGACAGAAGGTGGCCGGGCATTATGGCGCCTGTTATGATCTTTTCCGCACTTTTTTATATCCTTACTTTCGGGGTGATGCTGCCGCTTGTCTCCGGGGAGAATGGCCTCATGGAAGTCTCTCAGCATATCCTGGAACTAAGAAACGAAGGAGAGCCCGTAGGCGTAGGGTCGCATTTTATAAGCCACAATAGGCTCGACTCTTATCTAAGGTTGAACGTAAAAAAAGTGAACGTGGACCTTTTTGATCCGGATGAGCAGCGCAATACATCCATGCATATACTGAAGGATTTTCTGACCAGTAGTAAAAGGGTCTTTTGCGTTATGACCAGGCAGGATTACGCGCAGTACATACCGGACGGCCTGAAAAAGCGCCTCTATGTATTGTCGAGCGGCTGGTACTGGAAAAAACCCAACCAGCTTGAGATCGACCGCCACCTTTTTCAGGCCGTCGCGAAGAACGACAGGGACGCTTTGAGGGAGCTTGTAAAGAACGAGATCCTGCTGGTATCGAACAGGCCCTGAACGCCTGCCCAGCATCCTTGACATTGTTTAACCGCTGATATATAATGACCTTGAGGTGCAGCATGTCGAAGAATATACTGATCCTGTCCGTTATACTCTTAGTTCTCTCTGCCGGTTTCTCTTTTGCCGCGTCCGCTGACCCGATCGAATTTGAAGGGATCTCGCTGGGCATGAAGAAGGCAAGCCTGATAGCAAACTGGGGATATCCATCAAAAAGGGAGAAGACAAAGTGGAAGGAAGAGGTCTGGTTCTATCTGAACGAGAATACCACACAGCCTGCGGATGGAGTAGTGGTCTATCTGGACAGAAGCAAGGTTTCGGACTGGAGGGTCGTCGACAATCTTTATGAAGAGATGAGGATCGCGGGGAAGCGCGCGGGTATCTCGATCCGTTAGCGACGGCGCTATTTAAGGTAATACGTATTGACCAATTCCTCTTCATCCCGTGTGATCTTTACAGTTACGGTCTGCGGTGAGCCCGGGTCTATCCCTGAAAATATCGCCCCGACACCCTGAATATTATTCAGGGTTTTACCATTTATAGAAGTAATAAGGTCGTCATCCTTGATCCCGAACTTACCCCTGAGCCTGGAACTCAGGCTCTCTATAACAAGCCCCTCACTGCCAAGGGCGCCTTTTCCTATCGCGGTCTTAAAAAATACCATTGAGGCCCTGTCAGCCTCTAGGACGCCTGCTATTTTTTCTGTAACTATCTTAAGGACATTGCCAAAATTGCCCATGGCATCCAATATCGTAGGGAGCTCTACTTCCCATTCGTTCTGCGATATCTTCTTCGTCCTGATCTGGTAAAACAAAGACGACACCAGGCGCTTGGCCTTTGGATCCGCAGATCTCAACCCTCTTTCTATATCTTCGAAAGGCTTATCGACCATTGTGGCCTCTTCCAGGAACCCCGGCCCCTCCTGTTTATCCAGGTCGGGTTCCGGCACGCTCGCGTAATCTCTCTGTAATACTGCTTTATCGCCTTCAAGGCTGACAAATTCGAAAAGTTTGGAAGCAAAGTCAACTTTGCCTTCGACCGGGCTGTAGCGGTATTCGATCCGGTCTATATAGACGGATCTGATAAACTTGATACCTTTGTTATGTTTTATGAATTGGTAATCGACCCTAGAGTAAAGTCGTTTTTTTCCTGTCTTTGTCTCCTCGATAATGACATAATCCTCGGATCGCGGGACGGCCAGGGTACCCACGACATAACCTCCGGGAGCGATAGCATCAGCCGCGCCGCTCTCTCCGGAGGCGCTGCCGTTGAAACCGGCTATCACAGCCGATATGACCAGGATGCTTGTGATGACAGCGATGTAGTACAGCCTGGTGTACGGCGTTATTATCTTCATGAGGGTATAACCTTTACAAGTAGTTCCAGTGCTCGCCTTACAATTATCTTTATAAACGGGTGCTTTTTGATCTCATCCGCTACTGGCGGACTCACCCTATAATAAAAGCTGACTATCGCCCTCCCTGGAGTATCCTTTAAAAGATAACTGTCCCTGAACGAGCGGAGCTTTTTAACCTCCGGCGCGTCACAGCCGAATACCGCCGTTGCGATGAAGCATTTGACATCTATTTCCTGGGCGTCGGCTACCGCTTCGGCCTGATCCTCCGTGCCTGTAGCGCCCCCGATCGGAGGCGTACTGTCATCTCCGGGCGACGATGTGTCCGGAATGAAATCCACCTGGATATTAGGGGTGGCGGCGCTGTCAGGCGGCGTGACCACTGCGGCAGCGCCGCCGTTCCTCCACCAGCTGACATCATCTCCGGACTCCGCGGTCCCGAGCACGTCAATATAACCATCTCTATCGAGATCTATGGAAATTACTGATGACGCTCCGTCAAAATTCGTATCCAGCGCGCGTTGCGTCCAATCCGCGCCAGTTGGTGTACCGTCATTTTCCCACCAGACGACATCGTCAGCCAGCTTCCCACAGCCTACGACATCCGGATCCCCGTCCATATCGATATCAACTATATCGATAGCGCTCGCCCCTGAAAGGGCGCCGTTTATGACGTATTCTGTCCACCCGCCAGTACCCGGTGTTCCGTCATTCGCCCACCAGCTGACCGTACTGCCGTTATATGCACATGCGACAACGTCCAGGTCGCCGTCCACATCAATATCAGAAGTTCTAACAGCGGTAGCGCCGTTGAAACTGTCGTCTATAAGCCTCTTTGTAAAGGTTTCAGCGCCGTCGTTCTCCCACCAGGCGACATCGTTATCGACATCAGCTGTAGCGAGTATGTCTATGTCGCCGTCATTGTCAAGGTCTGCGCAATGGACATCGGTGGCACCGTTGTAATCGGCGTCTATTATGGTTTTGGTCCACCCGCCGTCCAGCGGAGTGCCGTCGTTAGCCCACCATGCGAGGTCGTCCGCCAGGCCCGCCGTGGCCAGCACATCGAGGTCGCCGTCGTCATCTAGATCGACAGTAAAGACAGCGCTCGCGCCGTCGAACGCGGAATCTATGGTATGTTTTGTCCAGTCTGAGTCCGTGGGGGTACCGTCGCTTTCAAGCCAGATCACCTCATTGTCATTAAAAGCGACCGCTACTATATCGATATTGCCGTCATTGTCGATGTCCGCGGTAGTAGCGTCATAGGCGCCGTCAAAGCTGCTGTCGATGACGTATTCCGTCCATCCGCCGTTGCCGGGCGTTCCGTCGCTCTGCCACCAGGAGAGGTCGTCATCAATCCTGGCAGTCGTGACCAGATCATAATCGCCGTCCCTGTCCAGGTCTTCCGCGTGCACTGAATGCGCGCCGTTGAGATAATCGTCAACTTTTACTGCTATCTCGAAACCTATGTTTCCCGATTGGAGATTGGCCGTATTTGTCCAGTACGCTATATCGTCATCCGTATCGGCGGCGCCTGTGACATCCATATCTCCGTCATCATCCAGGTCGATGACATGCACAAAGCTCGCTCCAGCGAAGTTAGAATTTATTATAGTCTCGGTCCACGCACCATTTTTAGGAGTACCGTCGTTAGTCCACCAGGAAACGGCATTGCCGTCGCCTCCTGCGGCTGTCACATCAGGGTCACCGTCGAAATCGAGGTCAGCCGCGAATACCGATTCCGCGCCGTTGAAATTATTATCGATAGAGTACTCTGTCCAGGTGTTATTAGCGGGCGTGCCGTCGTTTTCCCACCACGACAGATCGTCAGCTGTGCCGGCAGTGGCCAGGATGTCCGTATCGCCGTCTTTATCCATATCGATACAGAAGACGGAATTTGCCTCGTCAAAATCAGCGTCCACATTCCATTGGTTGACCCAGTTGTTAACGGCCGGGTAATTCGCGTCAGCCGCAGTCTCATCTATATTCAGGTTTTCCCACCAGGATACGTCATCGTCATTGCCGGAAGTCGCTACAACATCAATATCGCCGTCATGGTCGATATCTAGCGCGTAGACGGAATTGGCGCCATCGAAGGCCGCGTCCACATTCCACTGGTTGGCCCAGTTGTTAACAGCGGGGTAATTTAGGTTAGGCACTGTCGGGTCCCTGTTGAGGTTCTCCCACCAGACCACGTCGTCGTCATCCGGGGAGGCGGCCAGGACATCGAGGTCTCCATCCCAATCCATGTCTACGGCGAAAACAGCACATGCCCCGTTAAAGGCGGCGTCTATATCCCATTGATTAGCCCAGTTGTCTATCCTGGGATATGTTGTATTGGCTGCAGTGGCGTCTCTATTCAGGTTCTCCCACCAGGAGACGCTGTTTTGTGTGCCGCCTGTCGCCAATATATCAAGGTCTCCGTCCTCGTCCATATCCAGCGCGATCACCGCATTAGCGCCGTTGAAGGCGGCGTCGATAGTCCATTGAGTGAAGGTCTCCGCGCCGTTATTTTCCCACCAGGCAAGTTCGTTCCCGTCAACCCCGGCCCCTACGATGTCAATATCGCCGTCCTGGTCAAGATCGATAGGGAAGACAGCCTGGGCCCCGTTAAAGGCCTGATCGACAAAGTTATTGGTGGTGGATATTTCGGCGCGTGAGGTAGCGGGCGCAGACAGGATCGTGGCCAGGAATAATAATACAAGGAGAACTAGATTGATGTGCATAAATTATCCTTGTTTAGTCACTGTTTTTATTATATCATGATTATAAGCCAAAGTCAAAAGGCGGCAAGGTGCGGAATCTAAGCAAAAAGGGATACTTTATATCGAACAAGATAGGCAGGGCGATAGCCGATTACTGCCTAGTTGAAGACGGCGATAAAATAGTTGTAGCGGTCTCAGGGGGGAAGGATTCCCTAACTATGCTGAAAATGCTCCTTGAGAGAAGGCGCTGGGCGCCGGTTAAATACGAGCTGATAGCGGTGCATATAACGACCGATTTCAGGTGCGCGGGTTGTGTCCATGAAGAGACGCTCCGGAAGCTCTTTGTAGAATGGGGATGCGCCTACAGGTTCATAGATATCAGTATAACTGGGGGAGATGCGAAGAATGTATCCTGTTTCTGGTGTTCCTGGAACAGGAGGAAG
>CAZKWI010000102.1:0-6086 GCA_964556455.1 uncultured Planctomycetia bacterium
CGACTACTACATCTTATTTATGAGTAACACTGGTCAAGGATTGGGGATAGGCTCCTATAGCGCCAATAATTTCGGGCTTGAGATATCCAGAATTGAATGATTTTTGTCAAGACGCAGGAATTCAATAGTAAGAGGCAACTCTATCATCCTTACGTAATTCATAGGCAGGGCGAACCATTCACGAAAATGGCGCGTCTTTCTGATCCGGGAGGAAAATAAAAACGGTAGAATCCTGAACAGATAGAAGCCCTCGATCTCCCTCTGGCGTTCTCTGGCCAGATTTAATAAACCTCTCTTTTTCATAGCAGGGTCAGTCCAGACTGCCAGGTTTTTTTATTTCTTCCACAATCCAATCGTAAGTCTTTTTGAGGCCTTGCTCAAGACTTGTTTCAGGCTTCCATTCCAGTATTCTCTTAACAAGTGTGTTATCAGAGTTTCTGCCTCTAACGCCCTGGGGTTTGGATTTATCATATCTTTTTTTAATTTGTTTTCCAGAAATGTTTGCTATGATATCCGCGAGTTCATTGATTGTAACCATCCTGTCAGATCCAATATTTACCGGATCCCTGAAATCTGATTGCATAAGCTTGTAGATGCCTTCTAGGCAGTCATCTATGTAGCAGTAAGATCTGGTCTGTTTTCCATCGCCCCAGATATCTATTGTACCGGTGCCGCCTATTTTTGCTATTTTTCGGCATAAGGCCGCAGGAGATTTTTCCCTTCCACCATCATACGTGCCGTATGGCCCGTAAATATTGTGGAACCGAGCTATCCTTGTTTCAAATCCGCAATCAGAATAATAACTTATGCATAGTCTTTCCGTAAATAACTTTTCCCATCCGTACTCGTTGTCGGGATCGGCCGGATAAGCGTCTATCTCTTTTAAGCCGGCTATATCGGCTTTTTCCTGCTTATATGTAGCGTAAACACACGCTGATGAAGAGAAGAAATATCTTGATATCTTGTTGCGCCTTGACGCTTCGAGCATATGAGCGTTTATGAGGACGTTATCGCTCATAACACGCGCTTTTTCGCAGGTTATGAATCCTATGCCACCCATATTCGCGGCAAGATTATAAACCTCATCTATCCCTTTTGTAGCCTTAAGACAGTTTTTCCATTCCCGCAGGTCCAGGATCTTAAAATCATGCGCTTTTGTCTTCCAGAATTCAGGATATTTTATGTCTACACCTCTTACCCAGTATCCTTTATGCACAAGATATTTCACAAGATGGCTTCCTATAAAGCCGCCCGCGCCTGTAACTAAAACTCTTTTTTGCTTATTTTTTTGCATTAGATTCACCTCGTATATATTGCAGAAGAACAAAGTAAATAAATAAAGGTACGCACTTTGCGTATCTTAACCATAGCCTTCCTGGCTCCTGTGTTATTCTAAAAAGCCATTCCAGTCCGCATCGTTGGATCCAATAAGGGGCCTGCCTGACTTGCCCGGCATGAAAATCAAATGCTGCGCCTACCCCTATCTGTGTTATTCCAGGCAAACCTTCTTCATGCGAGCCCATCCACATGTCCTGCTTAGGAGCCCCCAGCCCTACCCATAATATATCCGGCTTTGACTCTTTTATTTGTTTTAGGATAACGGTTTCTTCATCTTTTGACAGTTTCCGAAATGGAGGCGACAAGACACCAGCCACATTAAGACGGGGAAATCTGTTTTTCATATTTTTTACAAGTTTTATCAGCGTTTCTTCGGTGCCGCCGTAAAAGAAATTACTGTAGCCCTTATTCTCCGAAATGGCCAATAATCTCACCATAAGATCAGGTCCGTAGACCCTGCCTTTTATCTTATAACCGAATACTCTGGCTGCCCAGACAACCGACATACCGTCCGGCAGGATAAGTCTGGCCTTAGAAATAAGTTTTGCATACTTTTCATTAAGACGCGCTTCCACCGCAGGGTGAGCTCCCACAAGGCTTATAAAGCCTCCTTGTCTGGCGGCGACTATGTCAGATATGATGGAAACCGCCAAATCCATATTGACCATGTTACACTTGATCCCGAATAATGTAAAGATATCCTTCATAGTTTCATTTAACCGAAGCTAGCTACAACCGCGCTTGTTCTTGCCATAATCATTAACCCTTCTAGACTTCAAAATATGTCCGTTTATCTGAGAAACAACATTCTCCCATGTATGCATTTTTGCAAAACGTATCCTCTTTTTCCGTTTTTCTTCGGTATCCTCCGAAATAGCCTTATGTAAGTAGAAATTAAACTCTTCGTGATCCCTGGCTACATAAACATTGTCCTTATAATAAGAAACTTCAAGCAGATTAACCGATATCACGGGCTTTCCGCTGGCCAAATATTCATTTAACTTTTTAGGATTTCGATACAAGTCAAATTTGTTGTTGCAGTTATAAAATATACAGCAACAAGAAAAGGCCTGCAAGTAAGCAGGTAGAACGGCATAGTCTTTTTTTCCCAAAAAATGTATATTCTCATAAGAACGCAGGGGTGATAGATCATCGTAAACTTCTCCGATGAAGACAAAAGAAATCCCCCTGTTCTTTTCTGCAGCGTATTTTACCAATTCAATGTCAATAGATTCAACCCTGCCAACGAAACCGGCTATGGGTTTCTTTATCTGCTTAATGTCTGCAGGTGTATCTGTGCGTTTTGTTTTGTGTGGAAAAAAATGGTCAAAATCCACACCATGTGAAATCACAAATGAATTAGAATTGTATTTTTTTCGCTCTTCTGCGAGTTTGTGGTTTACATACAGAACAAGATCTGCGCGTTTTTGCATTTCGATCTCCAACTTGAAGATCGCATCCTGGTTTGCATTGCGGTAATATGAAATGTTATCAACGCAATAGTATATTAAACAGTCAGAAACCCTGTCTCGAAGGTATAAAATTATATCCTTTGCAAGGGGAGAAGAGACCAATAATACCGGCCGCTTGAATTTCAAGAGCTTAATAATAGAAAGTATCTGCACGATAAGCAAAAACTTATTGACCGCTCTTATTATCTTTATGAAATAATCGGCAAAAGGCAGGGCCAAAGGCGTAAATATGTGAATATTGTTGTCCACTTTTCTAAAAAATTTCAAGAAACTTTTTATTTTGCCTGCAAGCCTTTTTATCGATACCTTGTTCCTGATATCCGGTATCCTGATACCTATGGAATTTATAAAGAGTATGCGATTTTTCTTTGAAAGCACTTCTGTTATATGATGGCTTGAATGGGGATTATGATACCACCAATCCTCACCGGCGAAGTATATAATATCCCTATTCTCCAATATTGCTTCAGGCATTTTGATCCTCGCGTCTTTTTTCCCGCTTGAGGAGCCAGTGATACAGGTATCCAAAAACTCTTCGCAATAACCCGATTATCATGAACGGAAGGAGGTATTTTTTCGGGCTATTTCGAAAAGCGTATATGACAAATCTACCTAAATCTCCGCCGCCCTTTATACTAAAAAGATGTAAATAATAATTCTTCCAGCTTTTATTATTTATTAATTGCACTGCACCGGATTTTTCGGGATAAATTAATAAACGCGCATCGCAATTACAATAAATTTTAAACCCCGCCCTTAACGCACGATGTGTGAAGTCCAGGTCAGCAAAAGTTTGCGGAAAATGTTTTGAATCAAAAACCCCTATTTTTTGAATAGCCTTTATCGGTATTAAAAGACCTCTCCCGTGAAAATGCGTAACCTCAAGTATGCCGTGTTGTTTATCCGGGCCTGTTTTTGACAGAAGAAATGTTGATTGTGCCATTTTCCAATTTATAATTTCACCGCAGTAAACAGGCTTTTGTGTGTTTACGTCTAAAGCAAAAGCCCCAAAAAGAGAATCACTCTTCTTATCGGCCCAATAAAGCATTTTTTCAATAAAATCACCTGTTGCCTTTGTGTCATCGTTCAAAGACAAAATATAATCTGCGCCGTGTTCAGCCGCATATTTTATTCCGAGATTCATTGCGCCTGACCACCACAGGTTTCCATCGCCGCGCAGAAGAGTGACACCGGGGAAGTCCTTTTTTATCATTTCTTCTGTTCCGTCCGTCGAACCATCGTCGACAACTATTATCTCAAAATCTTTAACAGTCTGCTTGCCAAGAGAGAAAAGACAGTCGCGCGTGAGTACCCTGCGATTATGCACAGGGATTATAACAAATAATCTTGGCATAAACATTACATAGCTCCCGTGCCATGCTCAATGTTCTTTTGTTCAGTTTCCAACAGAGCGAAACCCACTCCCAAGAGCGCGAAAAAGATAATATCTGGTTGATAGGCTAAAGAATATACTATACAGGCCGCAACAAATGAGGTCACAGTTATAACATCCGAGCCGTAAGTTTTTAAAGACAGAACTTTGAAAATGTAATAAAGGGCCGGGCTGTATAGTAGATAAAATCCAAATAACCCATGGTAAAAAAAGATATTCAAATATCCGCTATGGAATAGATGTCCTGACCAATCACCTGACCAGGCCCTATAAAGTGCCGGCAGCTCGAAACCAGAAAAACGCATGCCCAAAAAAAAGTTATTCATAATATAAGGCAAGTAATGCTCGTATTGGCGATATCGGAACATTCCCGTCCCGTAGATATAGCTAAATTTGTATACATCATCTAGCCTTGTGGTTAAAAAATCCAGATATTTTATGTTTTGTCCATAAGATAAAATAAGAAGAAAACTGATCAGCATGCAGGCAACAAGCCAGAAATTTTTGATTTTTAAACGGCTGTTTTTATTTCTAAGTACCAATAACGAGGACATTAAAAGCGCGGTTATTGCAGCCAGCCATACACTCCTGTGGCTTTCGGTTACAATGACAATAAAACAAAAAAGCATTATTGGAAGCATGAACAGGCTTGGCTTTTGAAAAAATTTGTATAATAAAAATATTACTAAAAAAACCAGAAAAAGTGTCGTATGTGAAGATATCGTTCTATAATAAGCATTGGTCATGACAGGGAGCACTTTGAAGAATCGCACCAGGACCATGTAACCGCAGATCGTTCCGCCGTAAATAAAAGCGATCCGCCTTAATAAGAGGGAAGGGTTTAAAAACCTCATCGATATTGCGCAAAAAAAGGTAACATAGAAGACGCTGCTTAAAAATAATATAATGTTCGGATAGATCATTGGATGCCTATATTTAAACATGGATTCTAACACTAAAAACGAATAATAGCACAAAATAAGCAACAGGTGTTTTTGAAAGAATCTATGCTGTGTTTTTCTTATGAAATAAAAATAATAACTTACGAAAATGCTTATTATGATCACAAGATCTCGAAGCCTGTTTTTAAAGGGCATTAATGCAGGTATGATTTTATAGAAGACATTACTGGCGAGGTATATCAAAAGAATGGTAATAAACAGCACAGCATGTGAAAATAATGAATTTTTTCTATTGTTAAAAACATGTTGGGCTTCATTCATTTTGATCGCCTTTTAGTAATCTTTTCACTTCATTAAAAAGATCATCAAAAGTTATCTCCTGCATGCAGCGTAAGGTTGGATAAATGCACTTATTATCACAGTTGGTGCAGCTTATTTCCTTGAAAACGAACAGATTCCTTTTTTTATCACCATAAGGCATGAACCTGTTGAGATGCCATCCGCCGACCACGCAAACAGTGGGGATCCCCACGCTTATAGCTATATGCCCTGGCCCGCTATCATTACCCACAAATAGATTACACCTTTCCAAAAGGGCAACCATCTCATTGGCTTCCAGCTTCCCGCAGAGGTTGATAACATTATGATAAGGCCCGTTATCCAGATCCAATATTTCCTTTTCTGTCTCGCTGCCAATGATTAAGAATGAATATATATCTGACAATTTATTGATTTCACTTATAAGGCGTTTGTAGTAATCAGGGCGCCATATTCTGATTTTTTGTGAAGCCCCCGGCATTAAAGCGATAACAAATTTGCTGTCGAGAGAATATTTTTCCCATAATGATGATATATGTCGTTTCTCACCGTCATTAACCCAAAATACAGTTGTATATGAAGGTATCTCCAGTCCGAGATTTTTTAAAAATTCTTTATTTCTTTCCAGCTCATGCACTTTTTCCGTGAGGGAGCTCTTGAAAA
>CAZKWI010000103.1:0-5837 GCA_964556455.1 uncultured Planctomycetia bacterium
CGAAGGCGGCCATACAGTGGGCGCGGGAGTAATATCAGAGGTACTGGCGTAAGGAGTAGGAATAACAATGGCTCAAGACAGGAAATTTAAAATTCGCATAAAGCTCAAGGCATTCGACCACAGGATACTCGATCAATCCACGATGGAGATAGTCGAAACGGCCAAGAAGACAGGCGCCAATATATCCGGCCCAGTACCGCTCCCGACCAAGAGGGAGGATTATACGGTCCTGCGGTCACCGCATGTCGACAAGAAGTCACGGGAGCAGTTTGAGATAAAGACCCACAAGAGGCTGCTGGATATACTGAACCCTACTGCAAAGACCGTAGACGCGCTCAAGAGGCTGAACCTGCCGGCCGGCGTCGATGTTGAGATAAAATAAAGCGAATTTACACAAATAAGGTGAAACGACAATGATAGGAATTATCGGAAAAAAGATAGGCATGACACAGGTCTTTAAAGAGGATGGAAGGCGCACGCCCGTAACGCTTATTGAGGCGGGGCCTTGCCCCATCCTACAGGTGAAGACCAAGGATAAGGACGGTTATACGGCCCTCCAGATCGCGTTCGGCGAGAAGAAGGAGAAGCTCATAAACAAGCCCCTTAAGGGCCATCTAAAGAAGGCCCGTGTAAAATCGGTAAGGGTGATAAACGAGGTGCGCATAGACTCAATAGATGCTTATAAAACCGGCACTTCCCTCGATGTCGGGCTCTTCGACGCAGGCGACTATGTTGATGTGACCGGCATATCTATAGGCAAGGGCTTCCAGGGCGGAATGAAGAGGCATAACTGGGGCGGTGGGAAAGACTCACACGGTTCAATGCACCACAGGCGAGTAGGGTCTATAGGTGCTAGCAGCTTTCCGTCAAGAGTACATAAAGGAAAGGGGATGCCCGGCAGAATGGGCGGTGAAAGGACGACCGTTCAGAACCTCGAGGTCGTCAAAGTAGATAAAGCGCTGCACCAGATAGCCCTTAAAGGGTCTGTGCCCGGTAACGAAAATTCATTTTTACTGATAAAGGTATCCAAGAAACGGCCCAAGGTCATTAAAGCCCAGGCTGATACAGAGAGCGATAAACCAGAAGAAAAGGCCAAGAAGGATGAAAACAAAAAAGCTTAAGAAGGAAGCGGCGAACCTGACCCTGGAACAACCAGTGCGCAATTTAAAAGGCAAAAAGGTAGACGCCATATCGCTCAAAGGCAAATTCTTTGACGGCGATGTTAACGTACCGCTTATACAGCAGGTCGTCACCATGTACCGTGCCAACAGGCGCTCGGGAAGCGCATCATGCAAAACCAAGGCCCAGGTATCTGGCGGCGGTAAGAAGCCGTGGAGGCAAAAGGGCACAGGCAGGGCGAGAACTGGCTCAATACGAAACCCACTATGGAGAGGCGGCGGCGTCATTTTCGGCCCCCATCCAAGAGACTACTCATACAGCCTGCCGCAGAAACTCAGGAAAGCGGCGTTTAGATCGGGACTGAACGAAAAGCTTATCAAGGACAACATGATAATCGTAGACGAGATAAAACTGACGAGCCCCAAAACAAAAGAATTTCACGCCTCCCTTGCATCCCTGGGCGTCAAGGACGGCGAAAGCGCGGTCGTCGTAATGGAAAAGCCTGATAATAACACCAGGCTCGCTTCAAGGAATATACCGAAAGTATCTGTGAAGACACTCGAGAGTATAAATGCGATGGATATTCTCACACACAAGAAGCTCGTTATACAGCAGTCGGCATTAAAGAATCTGATGAGGAGCGCATAACCGTGGCAAATTCATACGACGTTATAAAGGCTTTGATCAGGACAGAGAAGAGCACAAATCTCCTGCCGCTCAACAAATATCTCTTCTGGGTGGCAAAGAACGCAAATAAGATAGAGATAAAAAAAGCCGTGAACGATATCTATAAGGTCAGTGCCACAAAGGTAAATGTTCTGTCAGTCAAAGGGAAGAAGAAGCGCCTCCGCTACCACGAAGGCATGACATCGGACTGGAAAAAAGCACTTGTGACCTTAAAGTCAGGCGACACGATAGAGGTCACATAATCAAAGGGTTATCATAATGGGAATAAAAAAATACAAACCGAAGACACCGACGCTCAGATGGACGTCCGTTTCTGATTTCAGCGAGATAACGAAAACCAGGCCTGAGAAGAGCCTGGTATATACCAAGAAGTCCACCGCGGGCAGGAACTCATACGGCCGCATAACATCACGCCACAGGGGAGGCGGCCACAAGAGAAAGGTCCGTATGGTGGATTTCAAGCGGGATAAATTTGATATGACGGCCAGGGTTTCGGCCATCGAATATGATCCCAACAGGAGCGCCAGGCTTGCACTGCTTGAATACACCGATAACGAAAAGAGATATATTATAGCCCCGATGGGCCTGAAAGTGAATGATGTCGTCTCTTCAGGAAAGAACGTAGAGATAAAGCCGGGGAATGCGACCGCGTTAAGAAATATACCTCCGGGTACTCCTATATACAACATTGAGATCAAGGAAGGAAGGGGCGGCCAGCTGGTAAGAAGCGCAGGGGACAGCGCTCTTATAATGGCGAAAGAAGAGCCGTACGCCCATGTAAAACTGCCGTCCGGCGAAGTGAGGCTTATAAAGCTCAATTGTCTGGCTACGATAGGCCAGGTAGGCAACTTTGAACACGATGCTATCATGATAGGAAAGGCCGGAAGGTCCAGACATTTGGGCAGACGTCCTTTTTCACGAGGCGTTGTAAAGAACCCTCATGACCATCCCCATGGGGGCGGCGAAGGCAAGTCTTCAGGCGGAAGGCATCCTTCAACGCCCTGGGGCAAGGCGACAAAGGGCTTAAAGACCAGGAAGACAAAACATTCCGATAAATATATACTGAAAAGGAGAAAGTAGAGATGTCCAGGAGCGCCAAGAAGGGGCCGTACATAGATGCGAAGCTCGCGAAGAAAGTAAGTGTTATGGACCAGACCGGCAAGAAGAAACCCATCAAGACATGGGCAAGGGCTTCGGTGATCGCCCCAGATTTCGTCGGATACACATTTTTAGTACACAATGGCAAGAACTTTATCCCCGTGTTCGTCACGGAAAATATGGTAGGCCACAAGCTCGGTGAATTCTCCCCGACCAGGCTTTTCAGGAGACACGGTGCACACACTGAAGTCTCCATGGACAAGACATAAATAAGAGGTAAAAATGGTAGCTAAAGCGTTTGCAAGATACATAAGGATCTCGCCACGAAAGACCAGGCTGGTTGCCAACTTTATAAAGGGCAAAAGTGTCGGCGAGGCCCTAGCTATACTCTCCAGCATGCAGAAGAGGCCCTGTGAATATATCGAGGAGCTTCTCCGCTCGGCTATAGCGAATGCCAAAAGGAACCCTGATATTAAAGAGAACGATCTCTTCATATCGAAGCTTATAGTAGACGGCGGACCTTCGCTTAAGCGCTACAGGGCGGGAAGCATGGGGCGCGCCATGATGATCATACACAGGACCAGTCATATCAGCGTGGAACTTGATACCACGCATAAATGGAAGTCCGAGATAAAAAAGAAAGCGAAGGAAAAGCCCAAGACCATCGGGAAAAAGCTCAAAGCCAAAGTATTCAACAAGAGAACAAAGAAAGCTAAAGAGGTGTAAATAGTGGGACAAAAGGTCCATCCATACAGTTTCAGGCTGGGTTATATAAAAGACTGGAAGTCGAAGTGGTACACTAACAAGAAAGATTACCCGAAGCTGCTTCTGGAAGATACCCGGATACGTAAGTATATCAAGAAGAGCCTCTCTTCGGCAGCCGTTTCCGATGTAAAGATAGAGAGGGCGAGCGACAGGATCCGGATAATCATATTTTCGGCAAGGCCTGGCGTTATCATCGGGAGGCGGGGCTCAGAGATCGACAGGCTGAAAGACGAGCTTCAAGACATTACGCATAAGAATATATTCATCGATATAAAAGAGGTGAAGAATTCGGCCTGCGAAGCGCAGATAATAGCCGACAACATAGCCTTTCAGCTGGAAAAGAGAATACCATTCAGAAGGGTTATGAAGAAAGCAGTGCAGAACGCGCTGAACCAGGGCTCTGAAGGCATAAAAGTGGCCCTTGGCGGCAGGCTGGATGGCTCTGAGATAGCAAGAAAAGAGAAGTACAAAAGAGGCAAGATACCTCTACAGACCAAACGGGCAGATGTAGATTACGGTTTTTCCGAGGCTCACACCATATACGGCCTGATCGGTATAAAAGTCTGGTCGTATAAAGGTGACGCAATTTTAAGAAAAGGAGTAAAAGATGGCAATGATGCCAAAGCGGGTAAAGTTCCGCAAGTACCAAAGAGGTAAACGGAGAGGCATAAGCTTCAAGGGCTCTCGCGTCTCTTTCGGCGAATGCGGGCTCCAGGCGCTTGAGAACGGCTGGCTTACTAACATACAGATCGAGGCGGCGAGGGTAGCTTTGATGCGGCACGTTCAACGCGGCGGCAAGGTATGGATAAGGATCTTTCCTGATAAGTCAGTTACAAAGAAGCCTGCGGAAACCAGGATGGGAAAAGGAAAGGGCGCGCCCGAGCATTGGGTGGCAGTCATAAAAAGAGGCAAGGTCTTATTCGAAATGGAAGGCATACCGCTCGAGCTGGCCCGTGAGTCGCTCAGGAGGGCGGCGCACAAACTGCCTTTAAAAACAAGATTTGTCGCAAGGAGCCATTAATAAAATGAAAGCTAAAGTTTCGCAATTTAGAGACATGACGAACGATGAACTGGACCAGAAGAGTAACACCCTGAAGAAGGAGTTATTCGAGCTGCGCCACCAGGCAAAGATAGGGCGCGTCGAAAAACCTCACAGGATGAGAGAGGCCCGCAGGGAGATCGCGCGCATAGAAACAATATTGACTGAGAGGCAAAAGTAATGAAGAGACGCATGTTAAGGACCGTTACAGGGATAGTTACCAGCGATAAGATGGATAAGACCATAGTGGTAAAGGTCGCGAGAACGGCCCGCCACCCCATCTACAACCGCGTAATAAGGCAGAAGAAGAAATACAGGGCGCATGATGAAAAGAACGAGGCCAAGGCAGGGGACGAAGTGAAGATCGCGCTTACGCGCCCGCTTTCAAAAACAAAACGCTGGAGACTGCTTGAGGTGCTAAAGTGATCCAGATGCAGACCATACTGAATGTTGCCGACAATACCGGAGCCCGCAGGGCCTCCTGTATAGGCGTGATAGGCAAGTCAGGCAAGGATTGCGCCGAGATCGGGGACATCATAACATGTAATATTAAAGAGGCTACGCCGGACGCTGCGGTAAAAAAGGGTGAGGTGGTCAAAGGAGTTATAGTAAGGACAAAATACCCTATTAAGCGGGATGACGGCTCAGTGCTGAGGTTTGACACGAACGCCGTGGTGATCATAGATGCCCAGCTTAACCCCCGCGGGACAAGGATCTTCGGTCCGGTAGCGCGGGAACTCCGTGACAAAAAATTCATGAAAATAATATCACTTGCGCCAGAGGTAGTATAATGAAAGAGTCAACGAAGAAGATGAAGATAAAGATAAGGAAGAATGATAACGTAATAGCGCTCAGCGGCAAAGACAAGGGCAAGACAGGCAAGGTGCTCAAGATCTCCCCGTATGAAGGAAGGGCCATAGTGGAAGGAGTAAACCTTGTCAAAAAGCATATGCGCAAGACCAGACAGGACCAGCAGGGCGGAATAGTGCACAGAGAGAACTTTATAGACATGTCCAACCTGGCCCTGGTCTGCAAAAACTGCAACCGCCCTACGCGCATAGGGCTGACGACTTTAAGCGACGGGAGCAAATCCCGCTTCTGCAAAAAATGTAAGGAGATGGTATAAACA
>CAZKWI010000103.1:5855-6072 GCA_964556455.1 uncultured Planctomycetia bacterium
GACTGCACAAAAAATACACTGAAGAGATAGTGCCCGAGATGGTCAGGCGCATGGAATATAAGAATTCCATGCAGGTTCCCCGGGTCGAAAAGGTAGTAATAAACGTAGGAATGGGCGCGGGGGCCGAAGACATAAAGGTCCTAGAAGAGGTCTCAAAAGAACTGAGCAAGATAACCGGGCAGCACCCGGTCATAACAAAGGCGAAGAAGGCCATATC
>CAZKWI010000104.1:0-5629 GCA_964556455.1 uncultured Planctomycetia bacterium
AAAGCGGACACATCATATGTTAGAAACAGCGGACATCTTGACATGTTAGTTACATTAAGCCACTATTCTCTTGACTTTCCGGCATGTGTATTGTAATATTCTTTTAAGAGAGGAAACGTGTCTGCGCAGAAAGAAAAAAAAGAATGGAATAAGCCAAAGCTGTTAATTTTAATCAGGGGCAAGCCTGGAGAGATGGTTTTGGCGGGATGCAAGGACTACAACATAGATGTCGAACCGATGCCTGTCAACAACAGCTGTTATGAACACAGAGGCAGGTTTTGCTTCATTTGCCACGATGTAATAGGCGTTAGTTGACGCGATAAACCCCCATGTTTTGAAAGTTTACCACCCTTGTTTTTTAAAGCCTAAGAGCTCTCTAAAAAGCCCTGTTTTGACCATTTTAAGCCGTTTTAAGGCCATTCCGGGCCTTAGTGAGTACCCCTTACCCAGCTTTTTTGGGAAATCGTGTATAAAGGGCCAAAATTGGCTATAGGCTTTGGCAGAAAACTGTCATTGCGAGCGAAGCGAAGCAATCTGAGCCGAGATTGCTTCGTCGCCCCACAGGTACTCTCAGGCTCCTCGCAATGACAGGGGGATGGATTCCCGCTTGCGCGGAAATGACAGTGGCATCTCAGACACAGGCCAATTTAGGACCGAAAACAGGGGAGAGGTAAGCATTAAAATTTAGCTCGTTTTTTGGCATGGATTTTCCCAAAATTATCCCCTAAAAACTTCCTCTTAGATTCCCGCTTTCGCGGGAATGACAATTTAATGATTTTCGTATAAATTCAGCGATAAAGTGCCAACGGAGCCGTTATTGATCCCTTTTGTTCTCTATATACTGTAGTTTACATAATATATATTATAGGACGTATGCAATAGAAGGGTTCTGAGGCGTATACTGCTTTGTATGGGTTTATCCGGGCTGGGTTCTTACGAGGGGTTTTTAGAGGCTTTTCTGCCCTTTTTTCTGCACTTCTTTGAGACTTTTGCCGGGTCTATTATCTTTATGATCTTCCCTAATACCAGGGCCTCTGAAACGCCCTTTCTGGCGCCCTTTAAGACCCTGCTAAAGGTCTGCTGGGATACTTCCATTGACGCGGCCGATTCTCTCTGATTGAGGCCTATGAAATCGCTTAATCTTAGCGCTTCATATTCTCCTGTGGTCAATTCCTGGTATCCGGGCCTGCCGATTTGACCCCTTGGGCTGAATTGCCTTATATGCGGTTGGTTTTTGACGATCCTTGGTTTTTTCGGTCTTCCGCGCATGTTTTCACCTTTTAAAACGGGTATTTTAATATGCTCTGTAAACACCTTTTCCACAGATTATATTAATGAGTATATACTCATATATAGTATATATGATTTTTTGGCTTTAGTCAAGGGCAGGAAAGCAAAAAAAATAGCCGCAGGATAGTCCCGCGGCTATTTTTACAGCCCATATTTGTGGTTAGCATGCCCCTTTTCCTCTCCCCTCTTTTTTACACCGATCTCAGAGCTTCAATTACTGTCATCTCGTAGCGTCTTATGATATCCTCCAGTATCTTTAAGGCTGGCGGCAGACTTAATATGATATTTTCGAAGAACTCATTAATTTCATTTTCAAATAGCGGCAGTATTAGTTTTCTGCCTGTGGCGATCTTGTGTTGAGACTTGATGAAATCTATCTCAAAGTCATAGTTGCTTATATTGCCTTCATTAAGCTGTGGCAGGTTAACCGCGGTGAATATCATGTTGACCATTGCCGGTACCCTGAGCAGATATTGGTCTATAGTCCCCTCAGTGATCTCTACATCAATAGAGCTGCTCTTATTATGTAAACCACCTTTGCATGTAATGGTTATGAGCGGCTCACCTTGCCGGCTTGCTGCTTCTTCGCTTGAGAACGGTGCGACCTGTATGCTTTCGCGGTTTTCGCTTACATCCTTAAGCATCTCGATGTACTCACTTAGGATAACATTCTGGTTCTCTGTCAGCCTGGCTGTATCGTATTGTATGGTGTACTTTCTATTATTTCTTACACTTGCAGGTACTGCTTGTGTAAAGAGCGTAACGACACCATCCATTTCATCCCTGAGTGATGCTACATGATCAGGCATGGCTATATCGTAGGAATCTGTATTTGCTGTTGCTGTTCTGGCGGCTGCTGCGGCCTTAATGCTTCTGCCATTACCATTGTGACCTGATATGAGGCTCGCTGGTTTACCTGGCTTATAAGGCATAATCCCGCGCTTAAGCTGTTCAGGCATGTCTCGACCACTGTCTGCTGCAATTCTCTGATACCAGTCTTGACCGCTTAGATATTCTTCTATCTCGGCTTTGGCTTGTTCGTACATTCCCGGTTTTATCCAGAATTCTTTCCAGCCGCCCCAGCCTGCTCCGAAATGGCGGGTTGAGCCTGGTGCTAAGCACCATTCTTTATTTTTTGCCCAATCTGCAAGCTTGTCTATGTTGGCGCTTGAGTTTCTGTAGTTGTCGCGAAGGCTTAAATACCCTTCGTATTGCAGGTTTCCGAACCTTTGAAGGGCGGCCATGCGCGCAGCGGGCAATACTGCTTCCACGGCTGTTTTCAGGACTTTTTTGATCTTCTGGGCCCTTTCGTGGTCGCCTATTGCGTGCAGGACTGTTCCTAGCATGTCATATTTGATCTCTTCGACTTCTATGCCCACAGCCATTGAATCGCGGGCGGCATTCGCAAAAAATGCTTTATCTATATTGTCTTCACTGAATAACTCGCTACAAGGAATTTCCTTTCTTGGAAGGACGCTTCTAACCCAGGCTTCAACCTGTTCTTCTGTAACATCTATACCAAGCGCGTTCAATACTGCGCTCGAAAAGAAAACAGGCTTAAGGAAGACCGGGTAAGTCCTATGCTGATCGTAAAGATAGGGTTTGCCATTGTGGTCCGGGTTTATGTCGCCAAAGAGCTCTGCTACTTTATTTGCAAATGTCGGTATAGGCATATCCGCAAACGCCGGGGATAACTTGTGCAGGTTCTGCGCGAGTAGCCAAGAACCGAGCTCGCCTTCCATGACCCTTATATTATACTCTCTTTGGGCATCGCCCTTGGGGCCTGTGTCCACAAGTATAGCCTCCAGGTCATGCGGTATATCGAATGGTTCTACAATAGTCTTGTCCCGGCCCTGTTCATCCAGACGCGGCACGCAGTCTATGGAAGCGCCTACGAACCTGTCCGGGGCTACTTTTATACGGCCTACAGTGGAGCTTCCCTGATCCAGCTTGCCGCAGGGAAATCCTATGGCAGCCTCTGCCTGACGGCCTATCTCTATGACCTCTCCCCCGGTCATCTCATCTCTTATACCCAGGAGGGCCTCTGTAGCGTATATAAGGGCCTCTTCGAAGCCGGCTGAAGAGGATATATTCGACTCTATGGGTATTCCCCCATACTCTCCCCTGCCGTCCACCAGCACGTTCAATCCGGGTAGCTCGGTGACTCCGTAGCTTCGCGCCTTAGTTGCCATGGCCTGATATACGACTAACGCAAACTCAGTCCATGGAACTTCAGATTTTTTCTCCCTCTTTCTTATTTGATACTCATGCAGCTTCTTCATCTCAAAAGTGGCAGGCATAAAGGTCTTGGGTTCCATGTTTTTAAGTTCCAGATGCCTCCTTTCAAGATTGATGCCGGATATTACTATAGCATCCTGCCTGGTAGGCATGCCAAGGGAGTCTGCATCGTTATAGTCCGTATGCTCGTTCGCTGTTATCCTGCCGGGCGCCCTGCTTATGACCGCCACACTGGTATTTGGATATATTGCTTTGAATTTTCTAACTGCGGTTTGGAATCTCAATCTCCAGTCTTCCCATTGATCCCTGTAGAAGATCTTGAGTTCTCTGCATGCGGGAGAATCATCATTATCCAAATCTCTCAGATACTTGTTTAGATCGAGCAACCCGCTGGCTATCGGGCCTTTTTCCAGTATGCGCTCAATGTTGTCCAGGAGTATGTCCTGCTCATCCGCCGGCATGTTTTCATACCCCTTGAGAAGCCCTCCAAGGCCTGCTTTTGCCAGAGACGCAACTACAGTGGCGCGCCCGGCGTCTCTATTGAGCGAATCCAGTATATTGAACTTTAATTCTGAGGGGATGACTTTGTTTGCCATGACCTCTTCGGTGACCTGAGTAAGGACTTTCTCTCTTTTTACCCTGGGAAGAGGCTTATTCTTCTTTGCCTCAGATGGCCTGTTATGGAACCAAAGTGCGGCGCTCTCTATTATCGTATTTATGTTGCTTGATGCCGGCTCCCAGCCGGCATCTTGTTGGAAGGCCTCTGAAGAAGCAAGCAATTTAGCGGGATCTCCTGCGCGCCTTCCGGCGTCATACCAATTGGGATCTGTGCCCAGGACTTCAGCAGCCTCTTCTATTATCTCCCTAACCGAGTATCCTTCGCCGCTGCCGAGGTTATAAGCCCTGTTCGAAGATATGGCCAGCGCTGCTATGTGGGCCATTGCCAGATCTTCGACATTTATATAGTCTCGCATAGCGGTTCCATCTTCGGTATTATAGTCTGCGCCATAGGCTTTCATAGGCTGGCCGCTTGAGAGTTTATCTATTGTTATTGGTATGAGGTGTGATTCCGGTGAATGCGCTTCACCAAGGACGCCATCGCTTGAAGCCCCTGATGCGTTAAAGTATCGTAACGCGGTCCACTCGATGCCGTATTTTTCATGGTAATGCTCTATAAGCCGTTCCATCGCCAACTTTGTATAGCCATAGGGGCTTATCGGGTTTAGATCCGCGTCTTCTGTTATGGGTATTTCGCTTGGGTTGCCATAGACCGCTGCGGAAGATGAGAAGACGATCTTTTTTACGCGGGATCGCTTCATTGCGTCCAGGAGGTGCAGGGTGTTTACGATATTGTTGTAGTAATACAGTTCCGGCTGGTGCACGGATTCACCGACCTCTATAAAGGCGGCAAAGTGTATTACGCTGTCTATTTTGTATTTATTAAAGACGCTTCTCACGAAGCGTTCGTTCCCGAGGTCGCCTTTTTTGAAAACGAACTTTCTTCCGCGCGATCTGGCGAGCTTCTTATTTTCCCTGATGGCGAATCTTCTTCCTTTAACGAGGCTGTCTATTACGACTACATCGTGCCCCCGCCACAAAAGCTCCCGTACAGTATGGCTGCCTATATAACCGGCCCCGCCTGTTACCAATACGGTCTCTTTGGGTGATGCCGGTCCGGCAATTGTGTCTTCCACTGTTGCTGTGCGGCCGTTTTCAGCGCCTCTTAGCTGCCTTATGTTAGAAGTCTTATATTCAGCCTGTCCATAGGCTATGTTGCCAGATGCGAACGCGAAGACCAGAAAGACGGATATTATCCTGAAAAAGAAACTGTTTTTATGCATTTTTATCTCCTTTTTTGCAATAAAAAAAGCCAAACAAGTGTAAAAATACACTTATTTGGCTACCTACCCCTTGAGTACACCGCTTTTTTGCCTATAGCCCTATAGGCTTTTAAGCGGATATTACCACACTCTTATAGCCTGATATTTCATGTAACGACATATATTATATAATATTATATAAAAATAGTCAAGGCATAAAAAAGTAGAGTAGTGTCAAGAACTATGCTGACTTTCAAGAGTGTTAGTAGTCGTTTTTATGT
>CAZKWI010000105.1:0-5446 GCA_964556455.1 uncultured Planctomycetia bacterium
AACAGCGGACATCTTGACATGTTAGTTACACGAGAGTTTTAATCTGTTGATATGGCCCTGTATTTTGTGTATAATAAAAAAAAGATGATAAGCGCGAAGAAGGCGTTAGGGATAGTATTGGGCCCAGCTTATAAAGCACCCGTCTACGGAGGCGCGGCTTGAAGAAGCGTATTCCCATTTCCGCCGCCGTCCTGGCGGGCGGCAGATCCAGAAGGATGGGGCGCGATAAAGCGCTCCTGAAAGTGGGGGACCACTCTCTGATAGAGGAGCTCCTTTCCGGGATAGAAGAGCATTTCGAGGAGATATTGATAGTTGCCAACGATACAAGGCGTTATGACGGAATGGGGTTCAGGGTCCTGAAAGATATAAGGGCCGATAAAGGACCTCTGGGCGGCATACATACGGCCCTTGTAAACGCCTCCGCGCCCCATGTCTTTATATTTTCGTGCGACATGCCCCTTGTGAGCGTTCCCCTTATAGAGCATATGTCGAAGATCGCCGGAGACGCCGACGTTGTGGTGCCTGTCTTCAGGAAGAACCTTGAGCCGCTCCACGCCATATATTCCGGGGCGTGTACCGGCCCTGTGGCCGAGCAGATCGATAAGGGGGACCTTACGGTGAAGAAGGTCTTTTCCAGGGTCAATACGAAGATAATAGACGAAGAGACCGTGATAAGGCTTTCGCCCGGGATGCCGTTCCGCAATATAAATACCAGAGAGGATTACAAAGACTTTTTAGCGTACCGCAAACAGGTTCACGGGGAATGAAGACGCTCAGCGACAGATTTAACAGAAAAATAGATTATCTCCGCATATCCGTTACGGACAGGTGTAACCTCAGATGTACATACTGCCTGCCTTGCCACGGCTTTACCGGCCTTCCGCAGAAAGAAATTCTCTCTTTTGAGGAGATCGCGAGGATAGCCGCGGCCGGAGCGTCATTAGGCATAGACAAGGTCCGTTTGACGGGCGGCGAGCCTCTTGTGAGAAAAGGGATCGCGGGGCTTGTATATATGCTCTCTGAGATAAAGGGCGTAGAAGAGATATCCATGACCACCAACGGCGTGTTATTGGGCGGATACGCTAAAGAGCTGAAACGCGCCGGGCTCGGAAGGGTCAATGTGAGCCTCGACACTCTCAAGCCCGACAGGTTCAGCAGGATAACGGGCGGCGGGGCGCTGGAAGAAGTCATCGATTCTATAGAGCGCGCCCTCGAATGCGGTTTCGACCCGCTAAAGATAAACATGCTCCTTATGGCCGGCGTGAACGACGACGAGATAGGCGGCTTCCTTAGGCTTACGGTGGAGAGGCCTGTCCATGTGAGATTTCTTGAGCTTATGCCTATGGGGACGGGCGGCGGCCGCAGGCATAAGGAGACTTTTTTATCCTGCGGGATGATAAAAGAAGCCTGCCGCTCCTTCGGCGATATAGAACCCGCGGAGGTGCGCGGGAACGGGCCGTCCGTGAATTACAGGGTGAAGAACGCGCTCGGGACATTCGGGCTGATAGCGCCGGTCAGTGAAAGATTCTGCGGGTCCTGCAACCGGTTGAGGCTTACTTCCTACGGATTCTTAAAAGGGTGCCTGCATTCGGAACAGGGAGTGGACATCAAGGGGCCCGTGAGACGCGGCGCCGGCGAAAAGGACCTTGCGGCACTCATAACCATGTGCGCAGCCGGGAAACCCGAAGGCCATTCTCTGGACAAGGCCGGGTATGAGCCCTCGGAGTGCCTTATGCACCGGATAGGGGGATGAAGATATGAAGATGGCGGATGTCGGAAAAAAGCCTATTACCAGACGGGAAGCGGCCGTGGAGGCGCGGGTCTTTATGAGCCCTTCGGTGGCCGGGGCGATAAAGCGCAACAAGATACCCAAAGGAGACGTCCTGCAGGCTGCGAAGCTGGCGGGCATCATGGCGGCGAAGAACACCCCCCTTATAATACCTTTGTGCCACCCCATAAGCATAGACTGCGCGGAGGTGGAGTTTGCTTTCGCGAAAGACGGTATCTGTGTAAAGACGACCGTAAAAAGCCGCGCCAGGACCGGCGTTGAGATGGAGGCCTTTACCGCGGCCGCGGCCGCGTGCCTGACCATATATGATATGTGCAAGCCGCTGGACAGGACGATCACCATATCGGAGATGCGGCTGGTCAGAAAAAGCGGCGGGAAGAGCGGCCTGTATGAAATAAAAAAACCCGTGAGATGCTGTGCGAAACGCTGATAAAGGAAAGGTAATAGCCGTATCTCTCTCTAAAAAAAGAGGTGTGAAAAAGACCGCGGTCCCGGAGGCGTTATTTGAAAAAGGACGCGGCATCGCGGGCGACGCTCACGCCGGCAGGGACCACAGGGAAGTCTCTCTTTTGGCGTCGGAGTCCATAGAAAAGATAAGAAGCAGGGGCCTTGACGTGGGCCCCGGTGACTTCGCCGAGAATATAACCACGGAGAACTTTGACCTCGCGTCCCTTAAAACAGGCGACAGGATAAAGTTAGGCTGCGGCGTCATTCTTGAGATTTCGCAGATAGGCAAGGTGTGCCATTCCAGATGCGAAATATATTATCAGGCGGGAGACTGCGTTATGCCTAAAGAGGGCGTATTCGCCAGGGTGCTGGCGGGAGGAATGGTCAGAGAAGGCGATGGGATCATAAAAGAAGAGGTGCCTTTATGTACAAAGTAGCTGTCCTTACCATAAGCGACAAATGCTCCAGCGGCGGAAGGGAAGACAAGAGCGGTAAAATCGCTCAGGAGCTTGTCTCCAGGCTGCCCGGCGAAGTGATAAAGTACGAGATCATACCGGATGAGCCTGATAAGATAAAAGAGAGGATCATCAATTACTGCGATGAACTGGAGGCGGACCTTATACTCACGACCGGCGGCACCGGATTTTCACCGAGGGACCTGACGCCCGAAGCGACGAAAGACGTCATAGAGAAAGAGGTACCGGGCATACCCGAGGCTATGCGCTTTGTCGGGTTCAAGAGCACCAAGAGGGCGATGCTTTCCAGGGGGATAGCCGGGATAAGGAAGAAGACCCTTATAATAAACCTTCCCGGGAGCTCAAGGGGTGCGAAAGAGTCGCTCGAGGCGGTCTTGGACGAGCTTACGCACGGCCTGGATATGATCGCCTGCAGGGAGCATCGCGCTCGCGGGCAGGATCAACAAACTTGCTACGCGTTACGGCCTCCGCGTCGCCGCGGGGCTTCGCAAGCGCCTTAAAAAAATAAGAAAGTAGGGGTCAAGTCTTAACTTTAAACTTAGCGTAAAAAGAAAACGGGGTCAAGTTTAAAGTTAAGACTTGACCCCTTTTTTCTCCCCTTTTTTCTTTTACCGTATGTTCCTGAGTATATAGATAAGCCCCGCGAGAAGGATGAATATCCCGCATAACTTCTTAAAAAGCGCTTTATTCAGCTTTGATGATATCCTGGGCCCTATCTGCGCCCCCACGAGCGCGGCCGCAAACAGGGAGAGTACGCGCGCGTCGAACGCCGCACATGTATTACCCGAAGCCCACCTGCCCAGAAGCGCTAATAAAGAGGCTATCGCCAGGATAGCCGACGTGCTCGCCGCCGCGGTATGGGCTGGGACGTTCAGGACGACAGCCATGAGAGGCATCAGAAAGACACCGCCTGATATGCCGGCCATACCGGCGTAGGCCCCTATGGCGAGCGATATGGGAAAGAGGGCCAAGGGGTTCATCCTGTATTTACCACCGGGAAACGCAGCCTTCAGTTTCTTTGATAACCCCTTAAGATACGAGTTGTCTTTGACCTGGACCAGCATCAATGTCCCGCCAAGGAGAAGGGCCGCCCCTAGCAGTATCTTAAGCATAGCCTGACTCGCCATATTAATGAGGAATCCGGAAGCGAACATTGTAATGACCATGGGCGCGCTCAGATGCATTACCAGCTTCCAGTCCGTAAGCCGTTTGCGGTTATACGCGAAGGCGGAGGATGATGTCGTGGCGAATATGCAAACAAAGCTCAATACGGTGGCATCCCTGAAATTATCCGTGAAGAGAAGAAAGAGCGGCATGTAAAAGAGCCCGCCGCCCATACCGAAGATCGAAAATACAAGCGCTGTCAGGAATACGCCCGCGATCATCATTATTTATCCCCATCCTTTTTCTCCTCAATTATACACTATAGCAACAAGCGCACAAAGGAAAATCGGCCGCCTGAGGCATTAAGTGCAGCCGACAATGGCCATTGACTGCTGAAAAACACTTTGCTATAATGCATTATACGCCATGGATAAGATAACAATTTGCCTGATCGTGTGCCTTTCCGCCGTTTTTCACGCGGCATTCGCCTTTGCCGGTGAAAAGGATGATTTCCCGGTAGAGATCACTCCGGGGATGGAGGTGATAAGGGTCGGGAACGCGGATATAGTGGTGCCCAAAGGCAGCCAGGTATTCGATAACAAAGGTTTTATAAGCGTCGAGAGCATAAGCCAGTATACGGGAAGAAGGATGTTTGAACTGGAGGAGCGCCTGAGCGGTATCGATGACAGGCAGTCGGAATTCGAAAAGGACGCGGCGGCGCTCAGGAAGCAGCTGGAAAAAACAGACCTTACGCACAAAGAGTTCGAGAAGGCCGATCTCGCCGCGCATAAAAAATCTGCGGCGAACCAGGAAGGCCTGAGGAATACATGCTCGGGTCTCCTGGAAGAGCAGAGACTCCTTAAGAAAGCGACGGAGGAACTGAAAGCCGAACAGGCGAGCCTTAAGGAATCACTGGCCGTTTTATCCGAAGATCAGGAGTGGATCAAGGCCAGCCTGTCCAAACTGAAAAGTCTTCTGGGATATAGAGAGGTCGACGAAAATACCGCGGTTATAATGGAGATGAAGAAAGACTAAAAGCCCGCGCGCTACGCGTATTTTTTTATCATCGCCAGGAGGTCCGCTGATTCAAAAGGCTTTATTATATAGTCCGTAGCCCTGAGATTCGTCGCTTTTATAAGCGCGCTCGTTTTTCCCTTGGCTGTGAGCATGATCACGGGAAGCCCCGCGGTGTTAGCGCCCTGCCTCAGTTTTTCCAGTACCGCAAAACCGTCCAGTCCCGGCATCATTATATCGAGCAGGACCAGATTGGGGCTTTCGCTTGCGACCTTTTTCAATCCTTCTTCGCCGCTTGAAGCTGTTATGACATCGTAATCATTCGCGCTCAGTCTCATCTTGACGACTTCAACGATATCGGGATCATCGTCTACTACGAGTATCTTCTTTCTTATCGCAGGCATATACCGCCCCTCCCTGTCATGTCCTTTTAGAACTGCCCCGCGTTATAAGCGGGTTTAATCACTAGTTTACTACAAAAAGTCCGATTTTTCAAGCCGGCTTTTAAAACGGAAACGGAAGGGCCATCGGAGGCGTTCAGCGGCATAAAAAGTTATCTGTTGTAACACACATATGATAATGTCCTATTTGGCACATTTAAGAATGTCCTATTTCA
>CAZKWI010000106.1:0-5437 GCA_964556455.1 uncultured Planctomycetia bacterium
TAAGGTTGAACTTTATCGTCTTTGCATAAGGCCCTTTATCTATAACGAAATCTATCTGGAAGTTCTCCATGGCGGGATATATGAACTCCTCCACCACCTTGGAAAGCCTGTGTATCTCATCTATAAAGAGTATGTCGCCTTCGGACAGATTGGTGAGTATTCCTATAAGGTCGCCCGCGCGTTCCACAGCGGGGCCGCTTGTAGCAGTGATCTTCGTCCCCATCTCATTGGCTATGACGTGCGCCAGCGTGGTCTTGCCGAGGCCGGGCGGCCCGCTGAAAAGTATATGCTCCAGCGGCTCTTTCCTCTTCTTGGCCGCTTCAAGCGCTATAAGGAGATTGTCCATCACCTTCTTCTGCCCGACGAACTCTTTTATCTTAGTGGGGCGCAGTGATAGGTTTAGTACTATATCCTCTTCCGACTCTTTCCGGTCTATGAACTTCTCTCTCTTCGCCTGGTCTTTAGCCATTATCTAAACCTTAACGCTTTTTTGTTTATAGACCTCGTTCAAGATATCTTCACATGTCCTGGCCTTGGGGTTATTCATAAGCGCCCTATGGATCATATTCTCGGCTTCCTTCTTTTTATACTGCAGCTGCAGGAGAACTTCCAGCGCCTCGTCTTTAATACTGCCGGCCACCGGTCTGCTGTCGCCTACAGCCTTATCCTGGATAAGCCCAAATTTTCCCACTCTATTCTGGAGTTTCGCCACTATTTCGCGCGCTCTCTGTTCGCCTATACCCGGCAGGGTCTTTAAAAGCGCTGTGTCGCCTTTGTCTATGGCGTCCGCTATGGCCGAGAAAGGCAGTGCCAGCGCCCTGCACGCAGCTTTCGGCCCTACGCCCGATACGCTTATGAACTGTTCGAAGAATTCCCTTTCGATCTCGTTCATAAAACCTATCAATCTGGGTATCGAACGGGAAGGGTCGGTCTGATAATAATGGTAAGTGACCAGCTCTATATCCTCTTTGCCCTCCGCGGTACTCTCCAGGGTATTCATGATGGCAACTGGGATCAGCACCTCATATGATATACCGCTTATCTCTATGAGAAGGCTGGCGTCCTTTTTCTTTTTGATCTTCCCGGATATCCGCGAGATCACTTCTATATCCTCTCTATATGCGCGTGGCTCATCGCGATAGCCAGCGCGTCGGTTACATCATTCAGCTCAGGGGCGCGTTTTAATCCCAGCACGTTCTTTATCATGCCGCTCACCTGCCCCTTGGAGGCGTGCCCTTTGCCCACGATCGCCTTCTTTATCCTGGTAGCGGGGTAACTGACAAGGTCTATTCCTTTTATGCCGCAAGCCAGGCATATTATCCCGCGCGCGTGACCCATAAGAAGGGATGTGGTCGGATGCTTATAATGGGAATAAAGCTTCTCCAGGACCAGCACTGAGGGATTGTATTCGTCAATGAGCTCGGTGAGTTCTGTATATATCTTGCTGAGCCTTGTCTCGATCCTGTCCTTCGCCTGAGTCCTTATTGCGCCGGCTTCTATGAGCCTGAAATTTCCTTTAGAGGCCTCTATCAGGCCGTATCCCGTTATATTGAGACCCGGGTCAATGCCGAGTATGCGCATGGTCTTCTCATTCGGCTTTCTTCAATATATCTTCCGGTATATCAAAGTTGGCGTACACATTCTGGACATCATCATTATCTTCGAGGGCATTGACCAGGGAGAGTACCTGTTTGGCCTTGTCATCGAGAACCTTTATCGTGGATTTCGGCAGCATCGTTATTTCGGAAGAGTCGGCTTTGATAGATTTATCCTCAAGGACCTTTTTCATATTCTCAAAATCCTGCGGCAGGGTCTTGATCTCAAATACATCCTCTTCAGCGGCAAAATCCTCGGCGCCGTTATCGAGCGCTATGGACATGAGGGCGTCTTCGTCTATGGCATCCTTTGCCACAGTAAAGTACCCCTTCTTTTCAAACATCCACGCCACGGAACCCGCGCCGGCCATATTCCCTCCGTGCTTGGCAAATATATTCCTTATCTCCGCGGTCGTCCTGTTCTTATTATCCGTAACGACCTCGATATACACCGCCACTCCCGAGGCCGCGTACCCCTCGTATATGACTTCCTCGTAAGTTACGCCTTCGAGTTCTCCGGTGCCTTTCTTTATGGCACGCTCTATATTGTTGGCAGGCATATTTGCCTGCTTAGCCCTCTGTATGGCCAGCCTGAGTCGCGGATTGGCTTCTGATTTGCCCCCGCCATTACGCGCAGCCACAGTGATCTCTTTTATGATCTTGGTAAATACCTTCCCGCGCTTCGAATCCGCGGCCGCTTTCTTATGTTTTATACTGGCCCATTTTGAGTGTCCTGACATCCGTGCGGCTCCTTCTATTATTTGCTTGCTAACGCCTCTTCCTTTGCCTTCTTCGCCTTCTCTACAATAGCCTGCGTAATATTGGAAGGGACTACTTCGTAATGCGAGAACTGCATGGTATACGTGCCCCTGCCTGCTGTTATGCTTTTCAGTTCATTGACGTACTTGTACATCTCTTCCAGCGGCACCTGGGCCTTTATGGTCTGTGTACCGTCGCCAGGCTCCATGCCCATTATCCTGCCCCTCCTGGAGTTCAGGCTGCCTGTGATATCGCCCATATATTCATCCGGTACTACTATGTCTACGTTCATTATAGGCTCGAGCAGCACGGGCTTTGCTTTCATTATGGCATCCTTAAAAGCGTGCTTGGCAGCCACCTGGAAAGCTATATCTTTGGAATCGACAGGGTGGGTCTTGCCATCATACACTATAGCCCTGACATCTACCATAAGGAAGCCCGCAAGCGGGCCCGCATCGAGGGACGCCTTTATGCCCTTTTCGCAGCTCGCAACAAACTGGGTAGGTATAGCACCGCCGACTACCTCATCTACGAACTCAAAGCCTTCGCCCCTGGGCTTCGGCTCTATGCGCAGCCAGACCTCAGCGAACTGCCCTGCTCCGCCGGTCTGCTTTTTATGGCGGTACATGGCATCGCCCTTAGCTGTAATGGTCTCCCTGTATGCCACTTTAGGCGTTCCCATATCCACGCTCACGCCGTATCTCTGCTTGAGGCGCTTAAGCATTATATTAATATGAAGCTCGCCCATGCCGGAGGCTATGAGTTCTTTTGTCTGGGCATCGCGCGTGCTTACAAAGGTAGGGTCTTCCATATAAAGCTTATGGAGCGCGGTCATTATCTTGTCCTCATCCGAGCGGGACTTTGGTTTTATCGAGAAGGATATCGCCGGCTCCGGGAAATTTATGTCATCGAACTTCACAGGGGCCTTTTCATCTCCCAGGGAATCGTTCGTCGCCGTATCCTTTAATTTGACAACGGCTACGATATCGCCCGCAAAAGCCGTATCCTGGGGTTTCTGCTCCTTGCCCTGCAGTGAAAACAGGGGGCTGAGCTTCTCCTTGTGCTGCTTTGTTATATTATAGACCGTGGCATTGCCTGATACCTTACCCTGGAAGACCTTAAGGACCGATATCTGCCCGACGTAAGGGTCGGATATGGTCTTTATCACCTGGGTTGCGAGCGTGTCGTCTGTTTTGGTCTCTACCTCTGTCTCTTCATCGTCTGAACCTTTTACGGCCTTTACCGGCGGCCTCTCGGACGGTGAAGGGAAAAACTCGGCTATGGCGTCCAGGAGCTCCTTTATTCCTATATTCTTCGATACGGACCCGGCAAATACGGGGATGATCTTTCCGGAAACCACGCCCGCTCTGAAGGCGTCAGAGATCTCGTCTTTTGAGAGCTCCCCCTTATCCAGGTACTTTTCAAGCAGTGCATCATCGGACTCTGCTACGGCTTCTGTAAGAGAATTGCTCAGATCGTCAGCTTTTGTCTTGTCGTCTCCTGAGAGTTTATCAATGCCCTCTTTGGTGAGAAGGTTTACCACCCCGCTGAAAGAAGCCGCACTCCCTGCAGGATAGCCTGCCACAGCAAGGTTCTTCATCATCTTGGACTTCACCGCCTCAACGGATCTATTGAAGTCGGCGCCTTCCTTGTCCATCTTGTTCACGAATACCGCGCACGGGAGGTCCTTTTTCCTCACAAGCTTTATCATCGCCTCGGTGCCCACCTCTACTCCGGCCGGCGCGTTCACCACGAGCACTGCTGCCTCAACGGCCTTGATCCCGCCATGGATCTCGCCCTGAAAATCTGAAAAACCGGGTGTATCTATGATATTGATCTTGGTATCATTATAGGCCACGTGCATTATGGAAGAGCTTATGCTGGCCTGCCTGTCTTTCTCGTCCTCATTATAATCCGAAACCGTATTCCTGCCCGATATGCTGCCGGGTTTCGGTATAGCGCCGCCTGTAGCAAGAAGGGCCTCTGCAAGCATGGTCTTTCCGGCCTGCGGATGGCCCAATAGTATTATGTTCCTGATCTTATCTGTATTGAAATCAGTCAAAAGACACCCCCATATAATATATAATTTTGATGTTATTATACTGTAGAGTTACTAATATATATTAAAATGGGGATTTTGTCAACTACATTTGAGGATGGGGCATTTTGTCAGAAAAGCCGCCACTTTTTGTTCAATAATTCGTTCACCTTTTTGACAAAAAGTGTGGAATTGAATGGTTTTTCAACATAGTCTGCCGCGCCGAGCTCCAGGCCAAGACTCCTGTCCCACTCTTCTGATCTGGCGGACATGACCAATACCGGTATGTTCTTGAGCGACATATCGGCCTTCATGATCTTCAGGATGTCCCTGCCGTCCATCCTGGGAAGCATCACATCCAGCAGGACAAGATCGGGCTTCAGCATCCTTATCATCTCCAGGCCCTGCACTCCATCATGCGCCTGGTCCACTATATAGCCTTCCCTCTCCAGAAGCTGCCTCACCACCGCTGCCAGGTCCTTCTCGTCCTCTACAACCAGTATCCGTTTGGGCTTTTTCTTCATATACTAAAGCTTAGCCATCCTGCTCAACAGCGTATGCTTTATCTGTTCGAAGCTGTAAGGCTTGGGTATATAATCGTCCGCACCGAGCTCGCTCGCCTTCTTTATGACGTCTTTATCTTCCAGGGCCGTAAGCATTATGATCTTGGTGTATTTATTGTTCTCCCGGATCCTTCTCAAGACCTCAAGCCCGTCTATTCCGGGCATCATTACGTCAAGCAGAATAAGGCCGGGCATCTCAGCCTTCAAGAGATCAAGCGCTTCCTGCCCATTGTATGCGCTTATCGTTTTAAAGCCCTGGTTGTTAAGATAAGTGCATAGGAGCTGATTCAGGTCTTTTTCGTCATCGACGACCATTATCTTGGCATATTTAAGCTGATATGCCTTCTTTTTTTTTCTGAAGATCATGACTGTTTACCTCTGTAATAGTATACCGATAAAACTTAATTTTGGCAAGCCCAAACCCACACTGGTGATGTATAATGTTTTACGCGGAGACAAGCTCAAAACCATGTCATTCCCGC
>CAZKWI010000107.1:0-5351 GCA_964556455.1 uncultured Planctomycetia bacterium
AACGAAAAGGCCACAAGAACGAGGGTATTTGTACAGATAGGAGCAAATCCACTCTTCGCAGCAAAGAAGGACTCATATTTAAACAGCATCATCGAGTTTGCCGGTGGCGAAAATATCGCCTCAGGCACAAAGGAAGGCATGTACTCGAAAGAGAGAGTCCTGGCGGACGATCCTGAAGTGATACTGATAGCCACTATGGGTATCGTGGGAAAGAAAGAGAAGGAGGAGTGGCAAAAATACCGCTCCTTGAGCGCTGCAAAGAACGGTCGTATATACATAGTAGACCCCTATAAATTCTGCAGCGCTACACCCATGAGCTTTATAGGGGCGCTGGAAGAGACCGATAAGATCCTGAATGAACCAAGCTACAACACGAACTGGCGCGGAAAGACCAAGAAAAAAGATCCCCTGAATGAATAAGAGAGTAGCTGGATGGATAACCTGGGTAGTATTATTGGTCGCTCTCCTGGGCGCTGCCGCGACCCTTTCCTTGTGCGTAGGCTCAGCAGCCATACCTATCAAAAGAATACTGCCTGTGTTGCTAGAAGGCAGAGGCACTACTGAATACAGCATATTATTTGATATCCGCCTGCCGCGTATAATATTAGGGTTTGCGATCGGGGGCGCACTCAGCCTTGCGGGCGTTATGCTCCAGGGAATATTCCGCAATCCTCTTGTAGAGCCATATACCCTAGGCATATCAGGCGGTGCGGCATTAGGTGTAAGCTTGAGCATACTCCTTGGCTTAGACAGTGTGATAGGCGCGGCCACCCTGCCCATTTCAGGTTTTATAGGGGCGATCTTGATAATTATATTAATTTATTCTCTCAGTATAAAAAAGGGTATATTAAGGATACACGGGCTTCTCTTGACAGGGGTCATGATCAGCTTCATATCATCCAGCCTTATCATGCTTATCATGGCGATATCCCGAGCAAAAGAGCTCCGTGGGATCATATTCTGGATCATGGGTTCCCTGGAAGAGCCGAGCTGGGCTCTTATAAAAATAATCAGTCTAGTATCTATTGCCGGGCTTGTGTTATCGTATTTCTTTTACAGAGATCTTAATGCCTTCGTGTTGGGCGAGGAGGAGGCACTGCACCTTGGCATCAACGTAGAGCGCACCAAGAGAGCCCTCTTTATAATAGCATCGCTTCTCACAGGCTGCAGTGTGGCTATAGCCGGGATAATCGGCTTTGTAGGCCTTGTCGTTCCACATATTGTGCGCATGTTCATAGGAAGGGACCACCGTGTACTCATTATCGCCTCATACCTTGCAGGAGCGGCTTTCCTTATTATATGCGATACAGCTGCTAGGACTATCGCTTCACCGCTCGAGCTTCCTGTGGGTGTGATAACCGGCATAGCAGGAGGCAGCCTCTTCGTATACGCCATTACAAAGAAAAGAATGATCCTGGGAGAGAATAATGCTTAAAGTCAGAGATCTTGTCTGCGGATACAACTCCAGGTTCTTTCTTAAAGATATAAACCTCGAGATAGAAAACGGTGCCTTTATAGGCATAATAGGGCCTAATGGTTCCGGTAAGACCACGCTTTTAAGAGCAGTGACAAGGATACTGAAACCGAGATCAGGCCAGATACTCCTTGACGGCAAGGACATATGGCAGCTCTCGTTCAGGGACCTGGCCATGCACACAGCCGTTGTATCCCAGAGCCCGCCCGCGGCAGCTATGACAGTAGAGGAATTCGTCCTCATGGGAAGGACCCCGCATTATAAGAAGTTTCAGCTGGTAGAATCCAACAAAGATATAGAGATCGCTGAGCGCTCGATGGGGCTGACAGATACACTGAAGCTCAAGGACCGCCTGATGCAAGAGATAAGCGGTGGAGAAAGACAGCTCGTCCTTATAGCACGGGCGCTTACACAAGAACCTAAACTACTCCTTTTAGATGAACCTACATCTCATTTGGACATAACACATCAAGTCAGCATACTGGACCTGATAGCGAGGCTGAACAAGACTCTCGGCCTTACAGTGCTCACAGTCCTGCACGACCTCAATCTTGCAAGTGAATATTGCCACAAGCTTGTCCTACTGAACAAGGGGCGTATCTATAAAACAGGTACCGCGGAGGAGGTGATAGATTACAGAATAATAGAAGAAGTCTACAAAACCATAGTAGTGGTCAAGGCCAACCCCATATCTTCAAAGCCGTATATATTTATCGTCTCTGAAGAGGGAAAAAAAACCGAAAGGAGTGAAGAAGACCAGGCATGCAAAGGAAGTGAAGGTGAGATCCCTTCCGCTGCCCCGCAACGGTAAAGCCGATAACTATCGGTGAGCCCGGACGATTGCCTGCCAGGGTAAGTATTCTCGAGGGAGAAAAATGAGAAAAATATCTTTTGTAAGTGTGTTACTGATCTTGATGGTTTTAAATCCCGCATACCGCGCATTTTCAGAGGTACGCGTAGTTGAAAAAGACGAACCAACAGAAGACCCCGCAGCAACAGATAGCGAGACCCCGCCAGAAACAGACATTCCTGTAGTAAAAGAGGTTTTAGATATAGCCTCCGAGGTCATACAGGCTCCTTTGAAACTGACCGAGGGAATGCTCGGCTTTGACCTTGGCAAGCTTATCATCACCCCGACAAAATACGGAAAATACCTGAAAGATGTCACTGTGAGCGCCGCGGTGGTAGACGCAGAGGATTTCAAAAAGGGGGACTTCCACGATGTTTCGGAAGCACTCGGCAGGGTCAACAGCCTGCGCATAGAGCGCTTCGGATCCGCCGGCCAGTCTGCCACGCCCGTAATAAGAGGTATGCTCGGGAGCAGGGTACTGGTCCTTATAGATGGTGTACCACAAAATGCACCCTCCCTAGGAGAGTCTGACATATCGAAGTTCCCGTTGTCAAAAGTGGAGAGGATAGAGGTCGTGCGCGGCCCGTTCTCGTCACTGTATGGGGCAAGCGCAGTTGGGGGCGTTGTGAATATAATAACGAAGGATGTCCCGGAGAAAGATTCTGTAAAGACGTCTTATTCATTCGGGTCATGGAATACGCATAATGTCCAGTTAGAAAACGGTTCGTCACTCGGCAAAGTGGGGTATAACGTCATAGTCGATTATCTCTTTACAGACGGGGCGCGGATGCATTCGGACCACAACGCCTTTGACGTAACATCAAAAATCAAGTGGCATATCCTGGATGGAATAGACTACTCATTCTATACAAACTACTACCTTGCCAGAACCGAACATCCAGGGGCAATGCCCGCTTTATCGATCCAGGATAGAACTGCGACGCAGAAAAACACCGGAAATGAAAACGTTTCTTCATTGCATGATTACAGCTCAACAAGCCGCGTTCATTTGAGCTCTGTTTTGGATATAAAAAACTTTAAAGCGAACCATTACTTCATCTACTGGGATGATGACAACCACAGGGAAACAATATTTTGGCGCAACAATTCCGACTGGGTTATAGACAATGACGATTATTGCACATATGTTTATGGCATGGAATATAAATACACACAACCCATATGGGATATAGATACGGTAACGCTAGGGGCATCCTTTACAAGAAAGGTTTTCAAAGCAAATGCCCACAACTTCAACACAATAACCCATGTAAATACCTTCACCGGCAGAGATGATGTAAGGAGAGAGTGGTCGTTATTTGGAGAGAATGAATTTAAGCTTTACCCGTTTACGGTCGTATGCGGGTTACGATATGATGATCCATCAGATTACACCTCAAGATGGAGCCCGAAGATAAGCGGGTCGGTTGACCTTGGGTTCGATACAAAAATCCGCGCTTCATACGCTAAGGCCTATAGGCCGCCTACGCTAAATGATATAAATTGGCTTCAGGATGATGTTTCCGAGGGTAACCCAGGCTTAATACCAGAAAAGACTGAAGCGTGGGAGATAGGCGCAGAAAAGGTATTTAAAGATATATTGCTTGTGAGAGGGGCTTTTTTCAGGCAAAGAATACACGATGCCATAGCATGGGCACCGACTGGCACACGTGTACAGCTTTTTCCCGGCTATAGTTACGCCAGGTGGACGCCTTCAAATCTCAATAAGCTCACAACACAAGGAATAGAGCTTGAGACAAGGTTCAATATTCTAAAAGAACTCGCGGTCAGCCTTGATTATACTTATCTTGATCAGGTAGAAGTCGCTGTCCTGCAAAGCAGTGTTGCTAATGATAGAATACTTCTTGAATCGCGCAGGCCAGCGGCATTTATACCGAAACACAAGGTTTATGGGGGCATTGAATGGAGCAACCCCTTTAACATAGAAGGATTAAGGTTCGACACCTTCCTGCAGTTTGTTTCCCACAGGCGGAATTACCATGCTCAGTACGGTGCCGCGGCTATTTCATATCCAGAAAAGATACTGGCGCATTATTTCCTGTGGGATGCAAAGGTCTCGTATGAGAAAGACAACGTCGAATTCTTTGTCGCGGTCGATAATATACTGGACAGGAATTATGATAAGTTCGGCAGTACCATGCAGGACAGGAACTATCCGCAGGACGGTATAAGCTTCACCGTAGGGGCTACAGCGAAATATTGACAAAAAGCCGCAAAAGGGCTATAGTAATATCTATATGGGCGATAAATCTTTACAAATAGCTTTTCTACTGTCAGTAAGCGTGCATACTCTTTTTTTAGGCGCCCTGAGCGGGATAAGAGCCCGGGCGCCTAAAACAGAGCCTGTAGAAATAGAGGTCACATATATCCAGATGGAAGAAGAGATCATCTCCGACGCTCACCCCCTCATGGAGGCCATCCAGGATATTAAAATAACCATGAAAAAAGAGATGCCGGAGCTTGCACCTAAAGAAACACCCGTGCCCGCCGAGCCCGAACGGAGCGTCGAAAAAACGGAAACACAAGAAGGGCCCCCTAAAGAAGAGTTAATAGATGAGTCTGAGAAAGAATTGATGCAGCAGAGGACGATAGAGTGGATACGCTCAAGAGCGGACTACATGACCTCAGATATGGCCTACATGGAGGGCTCATCAGACTCTCTTAACTATCTCAACGCCGTAAGGAACAAGATAAACCGTTACGTGCAGAAATACTACCACCCTTCTATGGGCAAGGGGGACGCCTTTGTTCACTTTATCTTATATCCAAACGGTGCCGTGAAATACGCCAGGATCTCGAAAGACAACCTCAGGGGAAATAAAGACCTCAAGAGGCTGTGTTTGGACGGCGTATACCGCTCTGCTCCATTCGAGCCTTTCCCGGAAAGCCTCAACCTCCCCAATGCCGCCTTTAATATAAACATCTCCTTCCAGAAAAAATGAATCCTACCAATGGTAATGTCAATTAAATTGTGTAAATTCTTTCAAGGGTTTAGCCTCCCACTTG
>CAZKWI010000108.1:0-5334 GCA_964556455.1 uncultured Planctomycetia bacterium
CGGGAATGACATGGTTTTGAGCTTGTCTCCGCGTAAAACATTATACATCACCAGGACAGGTTAATCACTTGCGTATCTGGCATACGTATGATATGATATATGCCTGCAATCGACTTTTACTGTATGATTAAACTATCAAGGTCCCTCATAGCATTATGTATATTAGCGCTGGGTGTGATCGCGGCGGACTGTCCGGTTCATGCCGGCCGCGGGCCTGTGCTGGAGCTCGTCGAAGAAAGATGGGATTTCGGCCAGATCAAGAAGGGTCAGACCAGGAAAAAGATTTTTGAGATAAGAAATAGCGGCGATGAAAACCTAATAATAAAAAAGATCAACACCTGCTGCGATTATCTGCTAGGCAACCTTTCGGCATGGAAGATCCCGCCCGGTAAAAAAGCAGAGCTTACCCTGATATCGGACACTGCAAGAAAAAAGGCCGGTATCGATAAAAAAAGTGTTACTATCGCGTCAAATGACCCCACGAACCCGCTTTTAAAGATACGCGTCTATTCAGAGATAGTGGCGGAGATGCCTGTTAAGGGGGCGAAAAAGTCCGCATCTGCGGTATCGGGCCGGAAACTGGCAGCGCTATTCACCTCCATTACCCCCGCAGATCTTTACGCGGCAACGGGCGCTGACGACAAGGCCACCATACTGGACGTAAGGGAAGAATGCGAATTCAGGTACAAGCATATCCCCCACGCCTTTAACTTTCCCAGGAGTAAATTCCATATACACAATAGGAGCCTTACCTATATATTAAGATCCACAGGCAAGGATGCGGTGATAGGCGTCCATTGCGGCGGGGGTTTCAGGAGCAGCTATGTAGCGAGAAAACTCCGTGAGAAAGGCTATAACGCCTACAATCTCGAAGGAGGCATAAAGGCCTGGGAAAAAGAAGGGCTTCCTATAGTAGAGGGCGAAAAGATCCCGGGCTCAAAAGAGCCCCTTATGGTAAATCTCGAGGAGGCTTACGAGCATTATTACAGGACATTTAAGAAAAATGTTGTCTGGATAGATGTGAGGGACGATGAAGAGTATTCAAAAGGCCACATAAAGGGCTCACTAAACCTGCCGGTGGATACCATAGAGTTAAAACTGGGCGCCATACCAAAGAACAAGGAGATCATATTCTACTGCGACGGCCCGAACTGCGGGCGCAGCCACATAGCGGCAAAGATGTTGATAGCAGTGGGTTTTAAACACCCCAAAGTAAAAGTTTTTGAAGACGGGTATTATGGCTGGGAAGAAGCCGGGTACCCTATAGAGAAGGGTTCTATATAAAAAAACAGGAGGAGTAGATGTTTAGGATCACAAGACTTATAGCGGTAATAACATTAGGGGCCTTGCTTTTGACCGCTGCCAGGGCGCACGCGTATCAGGTTCCGTTCGAAAAATCTAAAATAAGGTATTTCTATGTATTCGGGAAAGACGGCGACCCTTATGTGGGCGCGGAAGATAACAGACTTGAACTTTTTATCGATGTACCAGAGAACGAAACAAGAAATGTCACGATAAGGGTCTTTGACCCCGATACAGGCGGGCGTCGCGACTGGAAAAAACCCTCAAGTGAATGGAACACCATAACCGAATTTGCCCTTTACGGGAACGGTCTGCTCGAAAAGAAAGAGTTTGGATTCGGCGAATACGATAACGCCTATTATACATTCGGCCCTTATTCAAGATCGAACGGTAAAAGAGTGGGCTCTATGTACAGGTTCACCCTGATCGCTACAGGCCTCAGCGGTGATGACGAGAACCTCTTTAAGGTATCCGTATCGCCCGACAGCGCAGAGACGTTCGTGGAAAATATCACCTTCAGGCTCCTCCCAACCAAGGGAGACAAGATGTATTTTTACCCGGAGGTGCAGGGCAACACAAGCTCTCTTACTGTTGAAAATTACGACCTTGATATAAACGGCGGCAGGAGCGTGCTTTTAGTGAACGGAAAGAAGCACGCGATAAAAGACTCTCTGAGCGCCGAATGGAGCACGACCGATGTGGATGTCGATATAGCCTCCGGCGGCAGGCTGGTATACGAGATCACCAAGGTCACACAGAAGTACGCCAACGCGGGCCTGAGGATAAAAGACAGCCGGGGCAATGCAGTCCCCATATATTTCCGTAAAGGCACTCCCCCCGCTCCGAGACCGGTCATCCGAAGCGCAAAGTCCGCCCCAAAGACCAAGCCCGCAAAACCCGGCATGAAATGCAACAAGTTCACCTTTGATGCGAGAAGTTCTTATGACGTGGACAAACAAAACCTGTCGTATCTCTGGGAATTCGGCGACGGCAGCACAAGTGAAGAGCCCGTGGTTACGCATGTATACGAAAAAGGAGGCGAATACACTGTAAAGCTGACCGTCACTGATGATTCAGGCCTAGAGTGCGACTCCAACGTCACAACACAGCGCATATACGTAAATACACCCCCGGTGGCAAAATTCACCGCTGTAGATAAAGTATGCCTTGGCGAAGAAGTGTCGTTCAACGCTAGCGCCACAAAAGATGATACTCCGAACAATCTTTCTTTTAACTGGCTCTTCGGGGACGGCTCAAAGGCCGAAGGCAGCAATGTAGCGCACACCTATAAAAAAGGCGGCGATTATAAGGTAACTCTTAAGGTCGATGACAACTCCGACACCGAGTGCAGCACAGACTACGCGTATTCCACTATAAAGGTAAACTCTCCTCCTGCGGCAGACGCGGGCAGCGATATAGAAAAGTGCCTTAAATCCATAGACGATAAATATGCTGTGATCCTGGACGGCTCAAGGTCGAAGGACCCGGATGGCGACGAGCTCATTTATTTCTGGGACTTCGGTGACGGGAACACAACTGAAGGCAAAAAGGTGACCCACGAATACGATAAGAGCGGCTCCTACACAGCCCGCCTGACAGTGAGCGATTCATCCGGGCTCGCCTGCAGCAGCAACACTGACTCGGTGAATGTAAAACTGAATAAGCCCCCTCTTGCCGCAATAAGGGGCGACACCACAGCATGCGTCGACAGCAGTCTCAACTTCGATGGAAGCGGCTCGCAGACAGAGAGCGGTGAATCCTTAAGCTACCACTGGGATTTTGGTGACGGCCACACAGCCACCGATACAAGGGTCTCGCACAAATATGATAAGGGCGGGATATACAAGGTGGTCCTCACTGTAGATGACCGTATGGACATGGCCTGCTCAACATCAGTGGATATAATGCACGTAAAGATCAATTCCGGGCCATCTGTAGACCTGGGAAATGTCGATAATACCTGTGTAGATAAGACTGTATCTTTCGATGCCTCCGGCAGCGATCCCGATAAGGATCCATTAACATACAGCTGGGATCTCGGGGATGGCACAACGAAAGGCGGCGGGTCAAGAATAACCCACAAGTACTCAAGAGGCGGCACATACAGGGTATCTGTGACCGCGGATGACGGCCGGGGATCGGGCTGCTCACGGGCGACCGACTCCACAACGGTCAGGATAAACACGTCTCCGGATGCCAAGATCAACATGACACCCGCCTGCTGTGTGGATATGGAACAGACATTCGACGCTTCAGGATCGAGCGATCCGGACAACGACAGCCTTACTTACAGGTGGGATTTCGGGGACGGCTCCCATGAAACGAGCAGGACCGCCAAGCACGTCTACTCGAGCCCCGGGACTTACAGGGTGACCCTCACGGTCGATGACAATACAGGCACCGATTGCAGTTCCGATATAGCGGTTTCTTTTATAACCGTCAATGCGAAGCCGGTAGCGGTCATTAAGATCAGGCCTGAGAACTAGAAGGATACAGTCTTACGGGGTGAACATGATGTCGTCTATCTGATAGCTTCCCCTTAGATAAATGACATTTAAGATATAGTCTATCTCCGCGTTTTCCAGTTCACTGTAGCGGCTTTTTACGCTGCGCACGTCCTCTTGGAGATTTCGTCTGAAGGCGTGCCAGCTCCCGTCAGTCATGTCTGCATCTACCCTTTTGTAGATTATATACCACCGGCCCCAGCGGCTGACTGAATCCCTACCGTAGTTTTTGTAAACCAAATACGCGTATCGCCGGTTCTTTAACCTGACAATGGTATATACAGTGAATCTGCCGCTTCCTGTGTAGTTCTTCATATCCCACTGCAGTGTGGTGTTTTCGCGGTCGAGGGTATTTCTGTAATGGTAAAAGCCGTTACGGTGGTTTCCGGGGGCGTTCAGTTGTATAACGTTGCTGTCTTTCTCCGTATCATAAACATTCGATACTGATGCGCCGTTGGGGGTGTTATCGTAGACGTACCACCCTTCGGTATCACCGTCTTCAGCATCCTCGATCATCGTTCCTATGGATACGGTCTTGACCTCCACTCTGCTGCCCTGACCATCGTAGCCTTCCTGCCCCGAAAGATACGCGATAAATGCATGACCGTGATCGTCACACGATATCGCCGGGTCTTTGAGAGTATCGCCATCGCCGACAAGCACATGGTCCGACCATGATACGGCATGATCAGTGGAATATCTGAGGTACCATTCATCAGAGTTGGTCTTGTACAGCACGTAAACATGTCCATTATTGTCGCAGGATACGCGCGGCGTCTCTTCGTTGTCAGGCACAGGGTAAAAAGTGCCTACGATCTGGGTGGGTGTTGTCCAGGTCTGACCGCGGTCCTGAGAACGGCTTATATAAATTCGAAGAGACAGAGTGTTTTGGGTAAAGACAAGATAGATATTCCCGTTGTCGTCGCTGCAGAGTGATTTGTGCGGGAAATAGCTGTAAGTTCCCGCCACTTGCGCCTCACCTTCAGGCCACATTGCCCCAAGACCCGTAGAAGCATTCGATTGCAAAGATGAAAATGGCAGATTCCCATATCCTCCGCCGTGATTCCAGAGGGCCAATACATTACCGGCGCTGTCGCTGTCTATAACAGGAGAGGTTAAATTGCTCATTCCGCTGGGCCCGTTGGTCCCCACTACAATACCGTCGCCTACAAGGTGGGATCTTTCGGCTGCTTCCGTGGTCGTTCCCGCGGAAAGAAACACCACACAACCAAGAAAAGAAAAAGCGATAAAGCGTGCAAAACCTTTCGTGTCAGTTTTCTTCATCGAGCGACCTCCTTTTGTTTAAGCCCTGTACTTTCTTATTTAAGACTTTTTAATGCCGCTTAATAATTATCGAAAAAAAATTACTCGAAAGAACGATGAAAATTCCGCAAGATAAAGATATTTGATGTGTGTTTTAGTGCAGTATCATTTTATCACAGAGGGCGGCTTATTTCAATCATAAAATTCGGGGAGTAGTGTCAAGAACTATGCTGACTTTCAAGAGTGTTAGTAGTCGTTTTTATGT
>CAZKWI010000109.1:0-5302 GCA_964556455.1 uncultured Planctomycetia bacterium
CAGGATTTTCTCTTGCGGGCTGTATATAGCCGGTTATTTCAGGGTCTTTGATATAGGACGGAACAGGATGGGCGATCTTTTCTCCGTATCATTTGCGATAGACGGACCTAACAGCTGCTGCGCTATATTCAGGAGAAAGTTCCTGGAAAAGGCCAAGGGACCGAACGGTTATTTTGACGAGGACTTCTTCTATATGTTCGAGGACGCCGACCTTGTCTTCAGGATGAAAGAAAAAGGCTATAAATCCGTATTTATGCCGCAGCTTGTATGCCGTCACTATGAGAACGGTTCCGGTACGCCGGGGGCGTACAAGAGCTATTTATGTTTCAGGAACAGGCTCTATATGGTGTTGAAGCTGGGAAGAAAAAGGGCCATGGCTCGATTTTTTCTTAAGAATCTATCTTACGATGTTCCCAGGACGCTCTATTATGCCCTGACGAACCGTTATTTTTACAATATCTTCAGAGATATCTCCGGCAAATATAAACAGGTCGCAGAAAAAGCAAAGGACCTTCCGGTGGCCACCGCAAAGGACGTAAAATGAAGAAGCTACTTATCTTTAATGCGGGGCGTTTTATATACGGCGCGGAGAAGGGACTGATAAATCTTATAAAGGCGCTGAAGGATAAATTCAGCATCACGGTGGTCCTGCCGGGAAGGGGCCCGCTTGAAGAGAAGCTCAGGAGTGACCATCCCGAAGTGGATATCAAGCTCTTCCCGCTTGCTCTTTTATACAGGTCTTCATCGCCTCTGTATTATCTCAAATTTCCGTTCTTATCACTGATAAATATCATCTATTTCGCAAGTTATGTAAGAAAGAACAATATCGATACGATATGCACGAACACCCTGATATTGCCTTTTACCGGCATAGTGGCGTGGCTTGCTTCCAGGAGGCATATCTGGTGCGTCAGAGAATTTTTTCCGTCAGAGAGGCTCAATTCCGTGTTCGGGACACTGGCCTACCGCTTTTCCGACAGGGTGGTATGTTACTCTGAGGCAATAAGGAAAAAGCTTTTCCTGGAAGGCAAGGCAGAGCTCGCCTATGACGCGATCGATAAGAGAGATTATGACACTTACGACCAGATCCGGGCAAGGAGGGAGCTCGAGATACCGCCCGAGGCCGTTGTGATAAGCATCATCTCGCGGCTGCACCCGCATAAGGGGCAGATCGAGTTCATGGAGAAGATAAAGGACTTTTTGAAGGCCTCCAGCACGATCTCTCTTGTGATCTGTGGAGATATTTCACCCGGGACCCTGAAAAACCGCCTGTATAAAAAGAGGATGATGGACCTCGTGGAAAAGAACGGTCTCAAGAACGTGCATATTCTGGGGTTCAGGAAAGATGTCGGCAAAATACTATCCATGAGCGATATCTGTGTTTTTCCTTTCAAAAGAGAAGAGCCGTTCGGTATATCAGTGGCAGAAGCGCTGGCTTTCGGCAAGACGGCCTTCTTCCCGAAAAGCGGCGGCCTTAAGGAGCTCCGTGATATTTTCAAAAAAGGCGAGGATTTCAGTGTAGAAGGCGTGGTCAAGAAGGCTCATGAGACCGCGGATAAGAAGAGACGCGGGAGACAAAGGTTCTTTGTGCCCGGCGCACTCTCTTTTGGGACATATAAAAAGGATATCACACGCATTTTCGATACCTTATGAAAAATAGCAGGAAGAAAAAAATACTCTTCGTTATCACATACCTCGAGCTCGGCGGGGCCCAGAAACGGCTCCTCAATGTCATAAAGGGGCTTGACAGGGACAGGTATAAGCCGTATCTTTTTGCCGGTGACCGCGGGTGCCTCAGGGATGAGTTTGCCGCCATCTCGGACCTGGAAATAAGGCTGGTGCCGGAGCTGAAAAGGACCATAAGTCCGCTGAACGATATCGCGGCATTCTTCGGTCTGTACAGGTATATCAGGGAGAAAAAGATCGATATAGTCCATACGCATTCCCCGAAGGCATCTCTCCTTGCCAGATGGGCGGCATACGCAGCCGGAGTGAAAGATATTATATATACGGTCCACGGCTGGCCCTTTCACGCCTTTTTGCCGCGCTGTCTCTATATTTTTTACCTGTGGATCGAGAGGATCTCGGCAAAAATAACAAAAAAGATTATTGCGGTGTCAAGGAAGGACCTCGAGACCGGTATCGGCAAGAGAGTGGCCCCCGCATACAAATTCTGCCTTATCCATCACGGGCTCGACGTGGGGTTTTTTGATGATATATACCGGAGGAGAAAGGCCAACCCGCCGTCAGACAGAACGGTTCTCAACATCTCATCCCTGAAACGCCAGAAGGGGTTGAATGTCTTTTTGAACGCTGTCTGCGACATGCGGTCCAAAAAAGGCAGCCTTAAGTGCCTGCTCGTGGGCGACGGACCCCTGAGAGGTGATATCGAGAAGAATATAAGTGATAGCGGTTTGGGCGAAACGGTCTTTCTCAAGGGGTGGACTAAAGATATCGCCCCGGTCCTGTCAGAGACATCGCTTTTTATGCTCACGTCTTTGTGGGAAGGGTTGCCGGTGGCCGCGCTTGAAGCGGTCCTTAGCGGCGTGCCGGTGGTTGTCACGGACACGGCAGGCTGCATGGATATCGTGGAGGACCGGGCTAACGGCATAGTTGTAGAGGCCGGAAATACGCGCGGGATATCCGATGCCGCTATCGATATACTCGATAATTACGACAGGTGGTCCGGAACGATAGCCGCCGACAGGAAAAAGATGGACATGTCTTATTGGTCTCGAGAAAGAATGCTGGGCCAGCTTGATGATATATACCGAAAATTATAAAGGATCATAAAATGGCACTTCTTTTTTTATCGTCTTTTGTTCTCAGCATCCTGCTCAATATTCTTTTTCTGAAGCTCTTCAAAAGGTTCAAGATCCCTATAAGCAAAGGAAAGAGGCCGTCTATAGGCGGGGCTGCCTTCTGCATAAGCTCTATCGTAACGTATTTTATATTTACAGCGTTGAAGGGTGCGGCTCTTCCGCCGCAGCTCGCATGGATACTGATATTCTCTTTCGCTATCTTTGTAATGGGGATATTTGACGATATCCGCGACCATTCTCTCAGGTCCAGGGTGGTCATACAGGTTGTCTTTATAGTGCTCTTTCTTTTTCCAGCAAAGAGGATACAGTTCTTTTTCCTGCCTCACTATATGAATTACGCGCTTTCATTCTTATGGATAATGGGTATTACCAACGCCTTCAATCTTATAGATATCGGCGACGGTCTTTGCGGGGGCGTATCCTTAATAGTGGCCGCTTCGTTCTTGACAGTACTTCTGGTAAAACAGGATATCCTGCTGGCGGGCATTTTTGCGGGGCTTCTGGGAGGGATAGCGGCATTCATGGTCTTTAATTTTCCTCCGGCGAAGGTTTTTATGGGCAATTCCGGCAGCCATTTCCTGGGTTTTCTTTTCGCGTCATTGAGCATTTACGGGGATTATGCCACCGTAGATAATCCTGTCGTACTGGCCCTGCCGTTACTTATACTCGCATTTCCCATAATAGATACCGCATTCCTTACGGCTGCACGCGCAAAGAAAGGAATAGTCCCGCTCATGAAGAGCGATGATCATATATTCCTGCGTCTGGTCTCTTCGGGGTGGAGTATCAGAACTTGATGCCATTCACCGACTACGGGTCGGATTTTATAAGCCTGTTGTGGGCACTTAGCGGCATATCGCTTCTTGCGGAAAGTGGTCCCTTATTCATGGCTACGCTGGCCATAGCCTCGCTCTATACGACGGGGATCATACTAAAGTCTGTTTCGACTCGAGGCAGGCCAGCCCCAGCATCAGCCACCAGAAGAACGCCGCTTCCGGGAAGAAAAAACTGAAGTCTATCGTATTCTGCAGAATGAAGGTAAGTCCTGCGGTGAATATTCCCAGCCTGTAATAATCTATCTTTCTGTCGGAGTGTATTTTTGTTAAACCTGTTCTTATAAAGATGAAGACGATACCCAGCCAGCTTATTAGGGTGAGCGGCCCCATCTCCGCCAGTATCTGGAGATAGCTGTTGTGGGTGCTCAGCGTGTCCTGCAGCACCAGGTTTTTCGGGCCAATGCCTGTCAAAGGATACGTTTTTACTATGCCTGCGGTCTCCTTCCAGTATACTAACCTTTTTTGCATCGAGAAAGTGGGTTTTATAAAATCGTTATCCCCCTGCATGCGTACAAAAAAGACCGCTCCGGCAAGAACGAGCAAAAGGAGAGTTACAGCAAGTGCTTTTTTATTTATGAGCCGCCCCAGCACAAAAAATATTCCCAGAGAAATGATGAAGGCCAAAAGCCCGCTTATGGACAAAGTCAAAAGAAGTACGGGAAAGCTGATCGACAGGACCAGCACGCTTAAAGAGCGGAGGGGGCCTTTCTTCTTTTTATTCCTGCGCCTGGCTTCAATGATCAACCCCAGCGAGAACAAAAAGACCATAATGATAAAACCTGCCAGGAGGCCGGGCGTCATAAAAGGATAGTGCGCCCTCTTTTTTATCATGAGCTCGGCTGCGTATGGATAAGAGGGGTTCTTTCCTAAAAAATCAGAAAGAAAGCGTGCCACGGAGACCATGCCAAAGAGGCTGCAGACACAGACCCCCACGGCGCTTAAGAACAATACACGTATGAGCTGCCTCCTCTCTTTGTCGCCCGCGGTCTTTGCGATATAATAGACCATCGTGAGCGCAAGGTAGCCCTTAAAAGCCCCAAAACTGTATCGCGGATCCAGGGAAAAGATGATCGAGATGAGGATACTCAGCAGAAAAAGAAGAACGACCTTGTCTAACGAGGTGAATTTATGAGGCCTTTTCAGCACAATGTAGCAGGCCCCGACGGTAAGAAAGACCCTGTCCATTACGGCTGAGAGAACAGCATAATTTATCGCAGAGACAAATGGCCTTAAGAATAAATAGCCGAGAATGAGTATCCAGAAAAAATAGCGTATTCCGGCAGCCTGCTTTTTCATCACCACAAGAATATCACTGCTTCAACCGCAAAGCAAGAAAATTCTCGCACGACATACTGTGAATTACAAAGCAATCCGTCACGCGCTCAGAACATTTTTTACGCCACTACACCCAGGACAGCACAGGCATACATTGTCTCCGCTTGTCGCTCGCAAAAGGAACGCGCCTTTTGCTCGCTGTGGTTGACAAAGGCGCAAATAGTGGGGACAGGTCTCTCCAAGTGTTATTCACACCTTGAGACCTGTCCCCATATGACTGGGGATGGCGCGAAAGAGGAGTGCGCGATTTCAAACAGTCGCTTCGACAACATATGCCTGTGCTATCCTTCAATTAGCGGCGTATAAAAA
>CAZKWI010000110.1:0-5285 GCA_964556455.1 uncultured Planctomycetia bacterium
ACGTTACGTAACATAGAGAGTCACGTGAACTGTTACCCCTTTCCACAGAGGAAAGGGGGCTTATAGAGTGTGACCTAGATTCGGTATTTGGTCTACGGCGAAAAAAGAGAGGTTTGGCGCATCTGAACATGGCGAAGCATGAGATTTATATGAGAGAGGCGTTGAAGGAGGCAGAGAAGGCCTTTGAGGCGGATGAGGTGCCCGTGGGGGCTGTCGTGGTGCACGGCGGGAAGATCATAGGCAGGGCGCACAACCAGATAAGGCTGCTGAAAGACCCAACTGCGCATGCTGAGATGATAGCCATAACGCAGGCGGCAGGCGCATTAAGGAATGAGAGATTGAACGATTGCGATATTTATGCTACAATTGAGCCCTGCCCGATGTGTATGGGTGCTTCAGTCCTGGCACGCGTTAAGAATCTCATCTATGGAGCCGGGGATCCCAAGAGCGGTTCATGCGGCTCGGTGTTTAATATCGGCAAGGATGATAAGCTGAACCACAGGATCGGCGTGACAGCCGGCGTACTCGAAGAAGACTGCGCCGCTCTTATAAAAAAATTCTTTGAACACAGAAGGAGCTGAAAATGGTAACAGACCATGCGGCAGATGGCAGGCGGGCCAAGCGGAAGAACCTGACCCTGAAGGGCTCTTTTAGGATAAAAGACGGCGATAAATATAAACTGCATCTATACAGAGAGCCGGTAGACCTGACACTTGCAGACATAGCGCTCCTTGGATGTGGCTTTATAACATCGTTTTACCTGCCAAAGGGCCTCAAACTTGCCGTAACACTTAAAGGCTTTCCCGTGATCTCCGGCACGAACATACAGGGCACAAAGACTATAGAATTTGTCGGCAAGGTCATGAGCTGCAAAAAGGCGCCCAACAGATCGAACGCGATAGGCATAGCGTTCGCGGATATCCACAAAGAGAGCCTGGACCTGATAAAGAATTTTGTTGAATCGACCGTAAGCCTTTAATAAGGACCACTTTCATTCTGAGCGAAGCGAAGAATCTTATCGGCTAAGATCCTTCGTCGGCGCTTCGCGCCTCCTCAGGATGACAATTGTAAATTATGTACGGAGGAGTACCCAAGTTGGCTGAAGGGGCGGGCTTGCTAAGCCTGTAGTAGGGAGTTATCCCTAGCGAGAGTTCGAATCTCTCCTCCTCCGCCATATATACCAATCCGAACCCTCGCAGCCTTTACCAATAACGCGAGGGTTCGAATTTTTGTATATGCCACATAAATAATAGGCATTGATCATGGGTAAAGAAGGATTTAATTTTGATCGCAGGCTCGTTATCCTGGGATTTGACGGTCTTAGCCCCGAGATCATTAAGTCGATGATGGAGGAAGGCAGGCTGCCCAATTTTTCAAAATTAAAGGAAGAAGGATCCTGTAAGCGTCTTTTAACAACCAATCCTTCGCAGTCCCCTGTGGCCTGGGCAGGTTTTGCCACAGGTAAAAATCCCGGAAAGAACGGTATCTATGACTTTATAGTAAGGGATCCTATTACCTACAAGCTTGAGTTCTCTTTTTCGAATATTGAAAGAGCCAGACCCAAAAAAGTACTGAAAAGCATGTCTTTCTGGCAATACGCTTCCGAAGAAAAGGTTCATAGTACTATAATTGCGTGTCCGGTCACATCTCCTCCGGACAGAATATACGGCAGGATGCTTTCAGGCATGGGCGTGCCTGATATTCTCGGGACGGAAGGCACTTTTACATTTTATACTACCGAAACCGCAGGTAAAACCAAGGACATCAGGGGAAAAGTATTTAAGATCAGAAAGTCCCCCATAATGGTATTGCATCTTATAGGTCCGCTTTCTGCCGGACCTGGGGGCAAGCCCGATAATATAAAGATCCCTTTTAAGGTTGTTTTACAGGAAGGCGAAGACAGCGCTGTTATAGAATACGAGAATCAGAGTTTCGAGCTCAAAGCCGGAGAGTGGAGCGATTGGAAGACCGCGGTGTTCAAGCTCGGATTGTTTAAGAGGGTAAAAGGCATATTAAAGTTCTATCTTGTGGAAACCCATCCCGAATTCAAACTTTATATAAGCCCGATCAATTTTGATCCCAGAAGCCCTTCTTTTCATATTTCCTATCCGAAAAGTTATAGTAAGCTCCTGGCGCGTAATATAGGGCTTTACTATACCCAGGGAATGCCTGTGGATACCCTGGCGGTCAATGAAAAAAGACTCACTGAAGCATCCTTTTTAAAACAGGTTAGCGAAGTCCTGGACAGCAGGAAAGCGATGTTCGATTTCGAGCTTAGCCGCTTAAAAAAAGGGATACTTTTTTGCTATTTTGAATCGCCCGACGTTATTCAGCATATATTCTGGCGTTATACCGATCGCGAACATCCCCTGTACGAGAAAGATGCGCCGCAGGAATACAGGGAAATGATAAGAGAGTGGTATAGGAAGATGGATGATATACTGGGTGACGCCATGAAAAGGCTGGACAGAAAGGACACGCTCATCGCCTTATCCGATCACGGCTTCGGCACATTCAGAAGGGCGGTCCACATCAACAGCTGGCTGAGAAAAAACGGGTATTTAGAGCTGAAAGACCGCCGTTTGGAATCGGGCGCCGGATTATTGCGGGATATCGACTGGGCGGGTACAAAGGCCTACGCCGTGGGTTTCGGGGCCATATATATTAACCAATCCGGCCGGGAACGGAACGGCATAGTCAAGCCCGGCAAAGAAACGGAGATCTTGAAGGAGGAATTATCCGAGAAACTGAAGGATTGGCATGACGAGAAATATAGTAAGGCCGTAATCAGCAAGGTCTATACAGCAAGAGAGATCTTCTGGGGTGAATACGCGGATAAGGCCCCCGACCTTTACGCAGGCTTTAATGTCGGTTATCGAGCATCCTGGCAGACGGCGCTGGGGGGCGCGCCTAAGGAATTGATAGAGGATAACTTAAAAAAATGGTCCGGATCCCACCTTTTTGACCCGGACCTTATGCCGGGTGTCCTTTTTTGCAACAGACGGATAATGAAAGAAAATCCCTCGATCTATGATATAGCCCCTACCGTCTTGAGCATCATCGGTTTCGGTAAAGACAGATTAAAGAAGATGGATTTTGACGGGGAGCCGTTATTCCGATCCTAGAGACACTATTATCCCCGCCCCCCTGAGGGTTTCTTTAGATTCTATCACGAACCTTCCAAGCTCTTCTATAAAAGTGAATTTTTCGAGTAAAACAGGCCTTTTTGTCCTGAATATCACCAGGGCGGCTTCATTTATTTTAAGCTGGTTTGCGCCCTCATGTATCGTTTCTAATGTAGAAGAATTCATCTTCTTCTCAATTCTTTCCGCAGTGCATTCGATCTCCCGGGTCGCGCACCGCATGGTCATGCTCTCATTAAGCCTCAGCGGCTCATGAGACATCCAGAATATATTTCCCTTAAAACAGGCGGTTAATTTTAGCCGGCTTTCGCTTTGTACGATAACGTCGCCCCTTTTTACCGATATGCGCTCATTTAAGACCAGGCCGGCGTTCCGGCCTTCCCGTATTTCATGCGTATGCCTGCCGAAGATCTTAACGGCCTTTACTGTCGCTTCTCCTGAATGCGGAAGAAGAACTTTTTGCCCCCACCTTATTGACCCGGAAGCCACCCTTCCCACAATGATCTCTTCGCCGCCCATCCTGTAGATATCCTGCACAGGGAACCTCAGCGGCCTTTTCGCCGTTTTTTTGTGCAACTCTAACGAGTCAAGGGCCTCTGTTAAAGCCGGCCCTTTATACCAGCCGAACCCGCAGGATTTCTTAGAGATGTTTGTACCTTGCCTGGCCGATACAGGCACTATAAAGAGAGGTTTTATCCTGAGGGATTCCAATACCTTCGCCTTAAGCGCGTTAAATCTTTTTTCCTGGCGGTCTGCGAGATCCATCTTGTTAATAACGGCTATGACCTTATCTATGCCGAGTAAATTTATAAGATAAGCGTGCCTGCGGGTCTGCTCCATGATCCCTTCCCGGATATCGATTATCAGTATGGCGCTTTCAGCGGAGCTTGCGCCGGTGATCATATTCTTAATGAATTCCAAATGCCCGGGCGCGTCTATGATAATGTAATTTTTCTTTCGCGTTTTAAAAAAGATCCGGGTTGTATCAATGGTCATTGCGCGCTCTCTCTCTTCCTTGAGCTGGTCCGATAGGCAAGCCAGTTCGGCGCCCTTGCCCGTTCCTTTTGAGATCCTTCTGATCTGGATGATCTTTTCTTTAGGCAGGGAGCCTGTTTCAAGCAGCAGCCGCCCGATCAGGGTTGATTTTCCGTGGTCAGTATGGCCTGTGATCACGATCTTCAGGGTGTCCTTTTTCATATTTTACATATATCCCAGGCTTCTTAATTTTTGCATTGTGTAAAAGCCTTCCTTGTCCTGAGACCTGGCGCTCCTTTCACTCTTTTCCGCGGTCCTTAACTCTTTAATGATCTTCCGGATGCTGCCGGCATTTGAATCAACAGGCGCGCAGCAGGTCTTGCACCCGATGCTCCTGTATCTTTTTTTGTTCCGGGAAAGATAAAGGCCTATAACGGGAACCTTCTCTCTTTGTATATATTTCCAGATATCCTGTTCATCCCAGTCGAGCATCGGATGGACCCTTAGATGCCCTTCAGCTCCGGCGTTTGTCTTGTATAAGTTCCAGAGCTCCGCCGGCTGGTTTAAATAGTCCCACTTAAAATCCGTGTTATCTCTGGGAGAAAAGTATCTTTCCTTTGCCCTTATGCCGTGCTCATCCCTTCTGATAGCCAGCAGCAGCGCCTTAAAACCGTATTTTGTTAAAGTCTCTTTCAAGGCCCCCGTCTTTAAGGAATTGCAGCATGTGAATATTCCTTTTTCCGGAGAGACGCCTTCTTTCAAGGCTTTTTCGTTTTTGCTTATGATAAGATCCAGCTCCCATTTTTCAACATATTTATCCCTGAATTCATAGATCTCATCGAATTTAAAGCTCGTATCAATATGGATTACGGGGAAGGGGATCTTTCCAAAAAACGCCTTGCGGGCGATCCATAAAAGGACGGTAGAATCCTTGCCGGCGGACCAGAGTAAGCTTATATTCCTGAAACGGCTGTAAGCTTCTCTTATTATATATATAGTTTTATTCTCGAGTTCATCCAGATAATTCATATGTCTACTAAAGATTGCTTCGGGCGCTTCGTGCCCTCGCAATAAATTCGCACTTATGACTTACCTGTGCCCCGAAGGGGTACATCGTCCCGTCTCGCCGCTGTATGCGCTTGCGAGACGGGACTCCGTAAGTCATGT
>CAZKWI010000111.1:0-5240 GCA_964556455.1 uncultured Planctomycetia bacterium
AAACCGGACATTTTAACTTTGGTAGAAACCGGACATTTTCATCTTGCTAATACACCGGGATTTTACGCCATTGACTTAGGAGCCTGCCCATTATATAATACCACTCTCTGGAGGGCGAAAGTGAATATAGCGGTCTTCGCATCAGGCAGCGGCACGAATTTCCAGGTATTGATAGATAGGGTAAAAGACGGCTATATACCGGCCAGGATAGCCTTGCTCGTATGCGATAATAAAGACGCCCCTGCCATAAAGCGCGCAGCCAAGGCCGGCATAGGGACCTTTGTCCTGAGCTCTGAGGGTTTCGAGTCGAGAGAGGACTACGACAAAGAGATCGTAAAGAGATTAAAACAAAAAGATATAGATCTCGTAGTGCTGGCAGGGTTCATGCGGCTTGTATCCGGCTATTTCGTGAAGGAATACAAGAACAGGATCTTAAATATCCACCCGGCGCTGCTTCCTTCATTTAAGGGCACGCACGGCGTAAGGGACGCCCTTAAATACGGCGTGAAAGTGACAGGCGTCACGGTACACTTCGTGGACGACCAGCTGGACCACGGGCCTATAATACTGCAGGAAGCCGTGAATATTTCCAATGACGATACAGAAGAGTCGCTTTTTAAGAAGATCCATGAAAAAGAGTACGAACTGTACCCGAAGACCGTAAAACTCTTTGCGGAAGGCAAACTGAAGATAGACAAAAGACGCGTAAAGATAAAGGAGTAGATAGAAAATGAGCAAGATAAGTTGCGTAAAAGCGAGAGAGATACTGGATTCACGAGGCAACCCCACAGTTGAGGTAGATGTGGCCCTCGACTCGGGCGCGATCGGAAGGGCCGCTGTCCCGAGTGGTGCTTCTACAGGAGAGCACGAGGCCGTTGAGCTGCGCGATAATGATAAGGCCCGCTATATGGGAAAGGGCGTCCTTAAAGCCGTATCGAACGTAAATGACGTGATAGCAGGGAAGATCAAAGGCGCGGATCCCTTCAAGCAGAAAGAGCTCGATAAGACGCTAATAGAGATAGACGGCACAAAGAACAAGAAGAACCTCGGGGCGAATGCCATCCTAGGGGTATCGCTCGCAAACGCGAAAGCAGCAGCCTGCGAAAAGAAGGTATCGCTCTTTAAATACCTCGGCGGCCCGGAAGCGAATATGCTGCCTATACCCATGATGAATATCTTAAACGGCGGCACCCATGCCGACAATAACGTAGACTTGCAGGAGTTCATGATAATGCCTGTAGGCGCATCCAATTTTAAAGAAGCGCTCAGGATAGGATCGGAAGTATTCCACAATTTAAAGAAGATCCTTAAGGCCAAAGGGCTCTCAAGCTCTGTAGGCGACGAAGGCGGTTTCGCGCCCGACTTAAAGTCGAACGTGGAAGCGATAGAGGTGATACTCGAAGCGATAAAGGCCGCCAAATATAAAGCCGGCCAGGATGTGTATATCGCGCTCGATCCCGCATCAAGCTCATTCTTCAAGGATGGCAAGTATATACTGAATGCTGAGAGCGCACCGCAGAAGAACTCCGATGATATGATAGAGTTCTATTCGGAGTGGGTGAATAAATATCCCGTGGTCTCGATAGAGGACGGCCTTGCTGAAGATGACTGGGACGGCTGGAAACGCCTCACGGAAAAAATAGGCCAGAAGGTGCAGCTTGTCGGAGACGACCTCTTTGTGACCAACACAGAACGACTGAAGACAGGTATCGATAAAAAGATAGCCAACTCGATCCTTATAAAGGTGAACCAGATAGGCACCCTCACAGAGACTATAGAAGCGATAGAGCTTGCCAGGAAGAACGGCTATACAGCCGTTGTGTCGCACCGTTCGGGCGAGACTGAGGATACGACGATATCGCATCTGGTAGTAGCGATGTCCACGGGCCAGATAAAGACAGGCTCCGTATGCAGGACCGACCGCGTAGCGAAATACAACGAGCTTGTAAGGATAGAGGAAGAACTGGGCAAGAACGCACGTTACGGGAAAGAGATATGGAAAAGGCGAAACTGAGAGTTTTTATTGTAGCGGCTGTGGTAATATTTGTGATCGGGACGCTTCTGCCCGGTTATACAAAACTTCAGGACCTTATAGCCGAGAATAAAAGGCTCGAATCCAGGATAGAGACCCTCACCGTCTCCATAGCGGACCTGGAGGCCGAGAAGAGCAAGCTGGAGAACGACATTCTCTACATAGAGAAGGTCGCCCGCGACAAGCTCGGGGTTGTAAGGGAAGATGAAGTTGTAATAGAGGAAGCTGTAAAACAGTAAAAATTCTCTTGTAATAAGCAGGGCGTCTGTTATAATATACGAGTAACCAAAAGGCACACTCGAGTGTGCCTTGCTATTCTAATAGTTCTTTAATGACGCGGGGTGGAGCAGAGGTAGCTCGTCGGGCTCAATTATGGACACAAAACTCAAAGCAGACATAGCGGAATCAGCAGTTGTGACTGAGCTCTTGCGAAGAAGCTTTCGGGTGCTAAAACCAGTAGGCGATAGGCTTCCCTACGATTTAGCAATCGATATCAACGGAAGACTTCTGAGGCTGCAGGTTAAGAGTGCTTGGTTGCGGAACGGCTCGTATTTTGTAGATAGCCGCCGAACCAAAACTAACCGGCGCCAAATGCTAAGAGAACGGTACAGCGGAAGTGATTTCGATTTTGCTATCCTGTATATTGATGATCTCAAAGTGTTCTATGTGATGCCCGTATCGGTATTCTCAAGCTATAAAAGCGAAATTTGCTTGGTTGAGAGAGATACGAGGCAACGCAAACCGAGATCATCACAATACAGGGAGAATTGGGATTTGCTGTCCGAGTGGGCTGCTCAACCGGTAACGGATGAGCGAAACCTGTCAAATTCGGTGAAACCTGAAATGGTAATACCGAGCCAAGCTTTTAACGGTTAAAACGTTAAGAGAAGGTGTAGAGACTAGACGGCAGGCCCCTTAAATAAGGGTGAAGGTATAGTCCAGACTACAAATCTCCATTTTGGAGAGCAGCGAAAGCTGTAGTAGTAAGCATAACCCGAAGGTCGTCGGTTCGATTCCGACCCCCGCTACCAAATTTAAAAAGGACTTTTCTGAGTCGTTTTATAGACGTCGGAAAAGTCCTTTTTAAATTTTCAGGAGAAAAACCTAAGGTTTTTCTCCTTGACGTTCGCTCGCCTACATCTATGCTACGTCGCTCGCTCACTGACCCCTTTTCCTAAAAGGAACACAACATCCTATAGACTTCTTGATCTATATCAAAAGGGAAGGAGAATATTTCTCCTTCCCTTTTGGAATCCCTTCCTCTTTACATAGGAACTAAAGTAAGGACGTTTTTTAAAGCGGCCTATCTTTGGAGGTGGCCTTCTTCTTTGTGGCGTGCGATGAGGATGAGGTTGCGGGCGTAGATGATGAAGCCCAGTGACTGGCCCACGATGAAGACGGGGTCCTTCCTGTGGATGGAGTATACCAGAAGCATGATACTGCCTCCGAGAGAGAAGAACCAGAATGATACTGGTATGACGCTCTTTTTCTTTATCTCGGATGTTATCCACTGTATCAAAAACCGCATGAAGAAGAGCGATTGTCCCGCGAAACCGAATATAAGCCAGAATTTATTCATTGCTATTGCCTCCTGTTGCTTATAAGATACGCCTCTCCCTTAAGTCCGCCGAGATCGTTCGACATGATATACGGAATAGCGCTCTTCAGTTTTATCTTTTTCCACATTAAATTCCTGTCTATTATAAAAAGGTTATTCCGCATGCCTATCGGCACCAACCTTTCATAGTCCGACGCCGTTATGAGACAGAATACCCTTTCGCGCGACTGTAAAAAGGGTATGAGTTTCACCTTTTTCTTAACGAGCTTATACTGCGCGAGGTCGTCAGCGCTCAGGTCATGCGGGCTGGAAACAAGGTTGTTGAGATAAAGGCCAAGTCTCTTGAGGTTGAACTCTCTCGAGGCAATGCCCACTTCCTGGTCCTGCGTGTCCATTTCAGCGGTGAGCATAAGCGAAAAACTCTGCAGCGTATTATCATTTAACGCCGGCAATATAATGCCCGTTAATGAAATATAAAATATCGCTGTGATCGCGGCGATAACCCATAATATCTTCACCCTCTTTTTAGAAAATATATTCGCGATGATCATGCATAAGGCGGGTGATACGAGCAGCATATAATGAGTATGTTTGAAACTTACTATCGTAAAGAACAGGAATACCGCCCAGAACCAGCTCATGATAAAAATACCGTCATCTTTTTTCCTGGCCCTCAGTTTTTTGAACAGGCCAAACGGCAGAAAGAGCGACCAGGGCGCGAAGCTGAATAAGACCACCGGCACATAATAGCCGATATAATTCAGCGCGAAGCCCGGCAGGTTCTTTATATCCTCTATTTTCGCGATAGAACCCACTGTCTTATCGACCGCCTCGGTTTTCCAGATATGGTTTACAAATTTCTCGCCGTGTATCTTGTACATGGCCAGCGGCCAGGGGAGGCTTATCACGAGGATTATCGCGATGCCAGCGAGCACGTTCATCTTCTTCAGGAGCTTATATTTCCTGGCCCTTATTATGTACACCGTGATAACAATGACGAATATCAGGAGCCCCAGGGGGCCTTTAGCAAGGACTGAAAGCCCGATAGCGGCGTAAGAGAGAAGAAAATACATTTGGTTTTTATCCTGCTCCGCTTTTATGAAAAGATAAAACGCCAGCGTCAGGAGGAAAAGAAGCGTCATGTCTATAACGGCGAGCCTTGCGTATAAAAAGAATAGAAGGGAAGTGGCGAGCATAAAGCCGGTAAGGAGCGCCGTTTTTCTGGGGAAGAACCTCAGGCTGAATAGATATGTAATAAGGACGGTTAACACGGCAAACAGGACCGATGTCATCCGCGCGACCCCCCAGCTTGCCCCGAACAGCTTGATAAACAGCGCGACTATCCAGTAATAGAGCGCCGGTTTTTCGAACCTTATGTGGTGGTGATAGCGGGGCGTTATGTAATCGCCTTCGCGTATCATGCGCATGGCGCTGGAGAAGTAGTAGTTCTCATCGCCTTTTAAGAGGCTCAAGTCCCCCAGATTGAACCCGAAGACCACCACGCATCCAAGGGCGAGCAATATTATCGGAATATACGCCTTCATATTGTAAATAGGGTATCAGAAACTCGCGGGCCTGTCAAGCTGTAGGGCGGGGCGGTAATGCAAATACTTTTACGCGATAGCATAATAGCACTCCTCCGGATTAAGC
>CAZKWI010000112.1:0-5221 GCA_964556455.1 uncultured Planctomycetia bacterium
GGATCTCTTCGGCCTGTTCAGGCGTAGCCGTCTTGCCAGTGCCGATGGCCCATACGGGTTCGTAGGCAACGGTCACCTTCTGCATATCTGCTTTGGAGATACCGCGCAGCGAATTCTCCACGTGGTCAGTGACCACATCGAAGGCCTTGCCCGCTTCGCGCTCTTCCAGTCTCTCGCCCACGCAGACTATCGGTAAAAGCCCGCTTTTGAGCGCGGCATTCAGCTTTTTGTTCACCGTTTCATTCGTCTCTCCGAAGTGTTTTCTGCGCTCCGAATGGCCGATAATGACATACCTGCATCCGGCGTCCTTAAGCATGGCCGCCGATACCTCTCCGGTGTAAGCGCCTTTCTCCTCCCAGAAGAGATCCTGGCCGCCCAGGCCTATGTTGGAACCCGTCAGCACTTCGCTCGTCTCGCTCAGCGTCGTAAAAGGCGTACATATCGCTATATCGACGCCGGTCGTATCGTAAAGCTCTCTCTTGAGGCCGTTCGCTATCTCGATCGCCTCACCTATTGTTTTATTCATCTTCCAGTTACCCGCTATAAAGAGTGTTCTCATTTAGTCCTCCGTCATTGCGAGGGCGCGAAGCGCCCGAAGCAATCTGGGACGTCCAAGATTGCTTCGGCTGGCTTCGCCAGCCTCGCAATGAAATTCGCACTTATGATATCCTTCTCCCCTGTCATTCCCGCGAAAGCGGGAATCTATAGCCTTGGATCCCCGCTTACGCGGGGATGAAATTCGCACTTATGACTTACGTCGCCTTCGGCTCCGTAAGTCATGTGCTCATTTCATTTATCCGTCAATGCCGCAATGCCCGGCAGTACCTTGCCTTCCAGATATTCCAGCGACGCGCCTCCGCCCGTAGAGATGTGGGACATCTTCTTATCAAGCCCAAGTTTCATGACGGCCGCCGCAGTGTCCCCGCCGCCTATGACGGTAGTGGCGGATGAACGGGACAGGAAATCCGCTATCTCTTTTGTACCGTTTGAGAACTTCTCGATCTCGAAATAGCCCACAGGGCCGTTCCATATAACGGTCCTGGCCGAGCTCAACGCTTTCTTGAATCTCTCTATCGTAAGTTTGCCTATATCCAGTCCGATCCAGCCGTCCGGTATCGTGCTGCCGCATTCCCTGACCGTAGCGTTCCCGTCGAGCTTGTCAGCGATTATGTGATCTGACGGGAGGATAAGCTCGACATTCTTCTTTTTGGCCTTATCCAGTATCTCTCCGGCCAGATCGAGCTTATCTTGTTCAAGTTTGGAGTTTCCCACGCCTACGCCCTGTGACTTCAGGAATGTATAAGCCATGGCGCCGCCTATCAATATAGCGTCAACGCTCTCCATGAGCCGGTCAAAGACCTGTATCTTGTCAGAGACCTTTGCGCCTCCCAGTATCGCAACGTACGGCTTCTGGGGATCCATGATAAGGCCTTCAAAATATTTTATCTCCTTCTCCACAAGGAACCCCGACACGGACGGCAGGAATTTCGTAACGCCTTCTGTAGAGGCGTGCGCCCTGTGGCATGTCCCGAATGCGTCGTTCACAAAGACCTCCCCCAGCGAAGCAAGCTCCTTCGCGAATTCAGGGTTGTTCTTGGTCTCTTCCTTGTGGAACCGCAGGTTCTCAAGGAGTACTACATCTCCGGGCTTAACGCCGGTTACTTCTTTCTTTACGGCCTCACCCACGCAGTCTTCCAGCTTCTTTATCGTCTTGCCAAGAAGCTCTTCCAGGCGCCTGGCGACAGGGTTAAGGCGCATATTCTCTTTAACTTCGCCTTTCGGCCTGCCCAGGTGGCTCATTAGTATCACGGATGCGCCGTTATCAAGTGCGTGTTTTATCGTAGGGATCGAGGACCTGATGCGCGTATCGTCTGTTATGTTGAGCTTCTCGTCCAGCGGCACATTGAAGTCCGCCCTCACGAGCACCTTTTTCCCTTTTAACTCTATATCCTTGATCGATTTCTTATTCATGCTTGCTTAAAACCTTTTTTTCGGTCGATGTCTGCAGTCCTTTCTTGGCTATAAACTCTATCAGATCAATAACCCGATTAGAGTAACCCCATTCGTTGTCGTACCATCCAAGCACCTTCACGAGCCTCTTATTTACGACAGAGGTCGAGAGCGCGTCCACTATCGAAGAAGCCGGGTTGGTGTTGAAGTCTTTTGAAACGAGAGGCTCTTCGCAGTACTCCATGATGCCTTTAAGCTCGCCGAGTGCGGCTGTCTCGAGCACCTTGTTGACCTCTTCCTTTGTAACGTCCCGGCCCACTTCGCATACGAGGTCCACAAGCGAGACGTTCGGTGTGGGTACCCTTATCGCGAGCCCGTCAAGTTTGCCCTTGAGTTTCGGGAGAACGAGTCCCACTGCCTTGGCGGCTCCGGTGGTCGTCGGTATCATCGATACGGCGGCCGCGCGTGCCCTCCTGAGGTCTTTGTGGGGAAGGTCCAGGATCTTCTGGTCGTTGGTATACGAGTGTATCGTGGTCATAGCGCCGTGGGTAATGCCGAAATTGTCCATGAGGACCTTCGCTATAGGCGCCAAACAGTTCGTCGTGCATGAAGCGTTAGAGATTATGTTGTGCTTGGAAGCGTCATACATACCCTCGTTAACGCCCAACACTATAGTGATATCCTCGTTCTTCGCGGGCGCTGATATTATCACTTTCTTCGCCCCCGCCTTCCTGTGTAACTCAGCCTTCTCCTTCTCTCTGAAGATGCCCGTGGATTCGACCACTATATCCACCCCGAGCTCTTTCCAGGGTATCTGCGACGGGTCCTTGTAACTCATGACCTTGGTCTCTTTGCCGTCCACGATCAGAGTATCATCCTTGGCCTCCACTTTGGCGCTCAGCTTTCCGAGCACCGAGTCATACTTTAATAGATGGGCCAGCACATTCACGGGAACAGGCAGGTCATTGACGCCTACGAATTCTATGGCATCGTTCTTATAGCCCGCCCGCAGTACGTTCCTTCCTATCCTTCCAAAACCGTTAATACCTACTTTTACCTTCATCATTTCCTCCTTGGTTTGTCACGCTAAAGCGCGACTTACAGCAGCTGAAAGCTGCTAATTACGCTTTTGACAGGTTCTTTGCTACTTCCTCAGGCGCTACGGGATTGATGTAAAAACCGCTTCCCCATTCAAACCCTGCTACCTGTACAAGCTTTGGCATGATCTCGATATGCCAGTGATAGTCCTCTCTTTCATGCCCGTTTATGGGCGAGGTGTGTATTATAAAATTATAAGGCGGGTCTTTAAGGACGATCTTCAGTTTACGGAGCGCATCCCTCAGTATCACGCCAAGCGGCCTTACCTCTTCCTTTTCAAGCAGGCTGAAATCCGACCTGTGCCTTTTTGGTATTATCCATAATTCGTATGGAAAACGCGATACAAAAGGCGCGAAAGCGATAAAGTGCTTATTTTCGGCAACGATACGCTCTCTGTCCTCGAGTTCCTGCCGTATCAGATCGCAGAAGACGCATCTCTCTTTGTATGCATAATACTCATTGGCGCTTTTAACCTCCTCGTTCACTCTTTTGGGAACGATGGGAAGCGCTATGAGCTGCGAATGCGGGTGCTCCAGTGAGGCCCCGGCGGCCTTTCCGTAATTCCTGAATATCAGAACGTACTTGAAGCGCTTGTCCCTGCGGAGATCGATGGACCTCGCGCGATAAGCCCATATGACTTCCTCGGCCTGTTTGTCATCCACGTCGCTCAATTCCGTAAAGTGGTCCGGGGAATCTATTATCACCTCGTGCGCGCCTATGCCGTTTATCTTATCGAAGACGCCTATTCCTTCTTTATCGAGCGCCCCTTCTATCTTTAACGCCGGATATTTATTCGGGACCACCCTTATCCACCACCCGGTGGAATTGGGGCTGCCTATCCTTCTGTGCGCTATTATTTCGGGAGGGGTCATTTTCTCGCTGCCAGGGCAGAACGGGCAGCCCTTCTTGCCCTTCTTCTTCGGTCTCTCTATATTAAAATGGTCCGGCGGCATGGGCTTCTCTGTATTCACGATTATCCATCTGCCGGTAATAGGATCTCTTCTGAGCTGGCTCATTTTGCCTCTATCAATGCCTTGCACGCGTTTTCAGGCGGTATAGGATTAATATAAAATCCGCTGCCCCATTCGAAGCCTGCGACCTGCGTCAACCGGGGCATTATCTCCATATGCCAGTGAAAATCGCTCTCGATGGTGTCCCAGTAGCCCCTCGTGGGCTTATTTCTGAACGGGGCTGTGTGCAGGATAGCATTAAACGGGAAGTCTCCCAGGACCTTATTCATTTTCGTAAAGATCTCTTTATAGATCCTGCTCAGACCTTTGGCGGTGTCGTGTGTTATCGTATCAAAATCACAGGAGTGCTTTTCAGGCATTATCCATACTTCAAAAGGAAAGCGGGAGCAGAACGGGGTTATTGCTATCAAGCCGTCTGTCCGGCACACTATTCTTTTGTCTTCCCTGATCTCCTGCTTTATCATATCACACATGATACATCTGTCCCTGTAATCAAAATATCGCTTCGCGCCCTGCAGTTCTTCTTTTACACGCTTTGGAGTAACGGGCGTCGCGATCAACTGGATATGCATGTGCCCAAGATTACTGCCGCCGGCGGCCTTTCCGTGGTTGCCGAAAACGAGGGCATATTTAAGCCTGGTGTCATTCTTAAGGTCTTTAAGTCTACGGACCAGCAGGCCTATGGCATCCGCCATATGTTCCTCCTCTGTCCCGTGGGCAGCACCTGTATGTTCGGGCGTCATGATCAGCACATCATGCGCTCCTACGCCGTTCATGAGATCGTAGAGCCCCTTCCCATGCCTGTCCAGGTCGCCGTCAATATTAAGAAAACCCGATATGCTGGGGACTATCCTGGCCTGCCAGCCGGGTGTGTCCGGTTCGGTATCTGGCTTTCGTATCGCCATAATCTCAGGCGGAGTCTTCTTCTCTTTTCCTTCGCAGAAAGGACAATCCTTACTGGAAGCGGGCTTCTCTGCGGCGAACTTAAAATCACCCGGCCTCTTCGCCCTCTCGGTGGCTATAATCACCCATCTGCCTATAATAGGATCTCTTCTCAGCTCCGGCATCTAACTCTTCCTTCTGTCTATAGTTATATGGATGTAATTATATCAAATGCCCCCACCCATGTCAATCGCATATACGTTATCTGTATTAGCAAGATGAAAATGTCCGGTTTCTACCAAAGTTAAAATGTCCGGTTT
>CAZKWI010000113.1:0-5198 GCA_964556455.1 uncultured Planctomycetia bacterium
CGCTCTTTATCAAGGCCGTTGAAAGAAGGCTTGACGCAGACATCCTGGCACGGTCATTTAAGATATACCTGTGGCGTTCTCTTGCGGCGACAGAAATAGAGGCAACGGGTAAAGGCGGCTTCGGCTTGAGGGCGGAAAAAGCGCGCGTGGATTACGACCTCTTCAGTTTTTTTGCTACGGGCAGACTGCGCCTTGAATGCAGCCTAGAAGGAGTAAAACTGGGCAAGAGTAATTCCATAATTAATTCGCTCGTCGACATGCTGCAGCTGGAGCCGATGGAGAACGTGGCTTTTGATACCGTAAGCGCGGAACTCTACGTGGGCGTAAAAGATACGATCACAAAGAACCTGAGCCTGGTCAGCGACAAACTGAAGATATTCGGCAGCGCCACTACCGACATGGATGACAATATAACGTGCCTCCTGCAGCTCCATATAAACGAGGAGATAACCGGGCAGATGCCGTCGGTGATGCGAGAGGGCCTTTTGAAAAAAGAGGATGGCCCCTGGTCCAGCATGCACTTCGGCATAATAGGCAATTACAGCCGGCCGCAGATCAAGATAATAACCGAACGCTTCAGGATGAATATCTCGAACGTAAACCTTTAGAGAGCCATGAGCCAGCGAACAGTACAAAAAGAGTTATTTGACGAATTTAAAGCCCCGAGAAGAAGGATCAGGCAGCAGCCTTATCCGCCTTCCAAGGCCCATAAGGCGCTGAACATATCTTATGAACAGGTCATATTTGTCGGGATAGCTGTCATAATGCTGATGGTCCTTGTCTTCTCCTTAGGCGTAGAAAGAGGAAAGAGGCTTGTTTCCCAGCCCGCGGCCAAGAAGACTGTGGAACCGCTAAAACCCGCGGCTGTCGCCCAAAAACCGGAACCGGCATCTGTAAAGCCGGCAAGAGACAGCAGCACAAAGCCGCTCAAGCCCGTGGAGCCCGAAAAGCCCAAAGCAGTACCACCGCCGCCACCCGCAGAGAGCAGGGCGGCCGCGGCCAGAAAAAACACGAGTATTTTTACTTTACAGATAGTCGCGTACCGTTCCAAACGAACGGCACAGAAAGAACTTAAAAAGCTGAGCGAGAAAGGCTATGACCCTTTCATTATCACTGAGGGCGGTTATTACCAGATATGCGTAGGTGAACACAGGACGAAGGACGAATTAAATAAACACCTGGGGGAACTGCAAAAGTCATACAAAGGCAGCTTTATAAGAAAACGCTGATAGTGAGGAGACTGTCCCTCGCCGCCAAAGGGCGGCTCGGGACGATTTTCAAAATGCAAACAAGAGAAAATCGGAGGTAACAAAATGACGCAACATCCGAGTCTGCGTTCCGGCAGCAAACAAAAGAAACACCGTTCAGTCCTAAAGAGGTTCGAGAGACTGAAACACCTTAAGGAAAAAGGTGAGTGGGAAGAAGAGAAGTCTATCTTCGGCCTGCCAAAGATAAAGATCCTCAAGTTCAAGATAAAGAAAGAGAAGGCCGCACCTGACGAGGCCGCCGTTGAAGCGGGCGCGGAAGGCGCAGCAGCTCCGGGAGCGGAAGGCGCGAAGGCCAAGGAAGGCACTCCGGCAAAAGGCGGCGCACCTGCTAAGGGGGCTGCTCAAAAAGGAGCCGCACCGGCAGGCGGAAAGAAGGAAGAGAAGAAGAAATAGCACACGACGGGGGTGAATTATGGTAAGCTTTGACGATTTCAAAAAGCTGGACATCAGGGTCGTTGAGATAAAGAGCGTTGAGGACCATTCCAACGCTGACAAGCTGTACGTGGTAAAAGTGGATACAGGCACCGAGGAAAAGACGATGGTTGCCGGCATTAAGAACTTCTACAAACCCGCGGAGCTTATCGGCAGAAAGGTCATAGCCATATTGAACCTTCAGCCCGCTACTATAAGGGGCGTGGAATCCCAGGGCATGATCCTTGCGGCAAAAGACGCCAACGGCCTGACCATACTGGCCACTGAAAAAGATATAACAACAGGCAGCAAGATCTCTTAAAATGAAAAAAGTCCGTCTATCACTGGATAAGAGAAGGTCTTACGACATACTTATCGGACACAGGATCGTCCCGTGCCTCGTGGACCTTATTAGGGGCCTGGGCCTGGGGAGCGACGCAGCAATAATCACAAACCCGTCCATATACTCTATCCACAAATCCTCTCTAAAGAAGATCGCAAATTCTCCCGCTCTAACTGTTTCTGTTATCAAGATCCCGGACACCGAGACCAGCAAATCAAACCGCCAGGTCGTAAAGATCATAGAGAAAGTCGTTAAAGCGGACAAAGGTAAAGGGCTTTTTATAATCGCTTTCGGGGGCGGCGTGGTAGGCGATGTGGGGGGTTTTGTCGCCAGCATTTACAAGAGGGGAGTGCCTTATATTCAGATACCCACTACGCTCCTGGCACAGGTTGACTCCGCAATAGGCGGGAAGGTCGCGATAGACCTTACACACGCGAAGAACCTCGTAGGCGCATTCTATCAACCCAGACTTGTCGTTTCGGATACGAACATCCTGAGATCGCTTCCAATGCGGCAGGTGAGATCGGGCTTGGGAGAGATCATAAAATACGGGATGATAAGGGACAAGCGTCTTTTCGAGTTTCTCGAGGATAACATAAATGGTATATTGAAACTTAAAAAAGAGAGTCTGGAGCACATAGTATACCGTTCGGCAAAGATAAAGGCGCTGTATGTTCAGCGCGATGAGCTGGATACAAAAGGTATACGTGCGCATTTGAATTTTGGCCATACGATAGGTCATGCGCTGGAGGCGGCGTCACGATACTCCAATCTCTATTCTCACGGCGAGGCTGTAGGCATAGGCATGATAGCTGCGGCGAGGATAGCCGTTAATATGGGGATATTCAACCGGAAGGACCTTGACAGAATGACCGCCTTAATAAAGAAGGCGGGACTGCCGACGCGGATATCGAAGAAGCTGGACACAGGCAGCATCATGAGGGCAGGGCGCCGCGACAAGAAGGTAGTTCGGGGCAAGAACCGCTTCATACTCCCCGTAGGCATAGGCAGGGTCAAGATATACGAGGATATACCGGAGAAGCTGATCTGTGAAATTATACGCACGTTATACGCGCGTTAATAACGAAAGGATACAGGTATGCTTGTCAGAAAACTACAGAAAGAGGATGTGGAACAGGTAAAAGACCTTATACTTGATATCCTTACAAAGGAGTATCCGTTCGACAGGTCCGCTTACTCCGACAGCGACCTCTATGATCTCATGGCCACATACAAAGGCCCGCGCGAGGAATTCTTTGTGCTGGAGAACGAAAAAAATGTCATAGGCACGGTCGGTGTGAAGATGGATTCCAGGGATACGGCTATTTTAAGAAGGCTTTTTGTGAGCGCCCGCCAGCGCAAAAAGGGACTAGGTGCCGCCCTTGTGGACGAGGCGCTGTCATTCTGTAAAGATAATGATTACAAGAAAATAGTATTCCGCACTACGAGCCGCATGACACAGGCTATAGAACTTTGCAAGAAAAAGGGATTCAAGAAGGCCGAAGAGGCGGAACTGCAGGGGTTTTCGATCTATAAATTCGTAAAAGAGTTATCCTAAGCGTCAATCCATATAAAGCGTAAAGTTCTGTCCTTCAAAACTCAGTTCAACTTTGTCCGTTTCGATCGCGACCACCATGGCCCCGTAGATCGATTCTCCTTTTCCTAGTATCCTTTCGTTTATCATGGCCAGCGCACCGCCTTCGCCCTGCACCACGCCCCTTAATTCAAGGCTCAAAAGGTTGGGTGGGAGAGGCGCTGCTTTTTCATCCGCTACGGCTTTCGGGGGTTTCGCGCGAACAGCGATATCGTTTATTATATTCGCAAGATATTTATTGTCCAGGGGCGGCTTAAGGTCGTTCAACGAGGCGATCTCTCCGTAAAAGGATAATGTCGCGATCAAGATGCCCGCGGCAAGCAGCATGCCGGCGAGCGATAAAAAAAGCCTGCTCTTCTTCTCATTTTTCCATTGCTTCTCTTTTACCGCGATAGCCTGTATCCTTCTTTCAAGGTCCAGGTCTTTGTTCAGGCCTCTGTCAGCCGCCGTATCGAGGCTCCTCTTAAGCTCCTGTGCCGCGAAACCGGCGAACTCTTTTTTATTTTCGGCGGGCTGCGCTGTAAAGATCTTTTTCTTTTTAAAAGACGGCGGGGCAGGCTCAGGCTTTCTTTCTATGGGTATCCGGACCACGTCATTCCTTTTTTCAGCCGCCTTTTTAAGCGCCTCGCTTATTATGCTCATTATCTCTGGTCTCCCTCGATCTCCTTTATGCTCTTAACGATTATCTCAGGGGTGATCTTTTTGGACTCGAGCACAAAACCCAGAAGCAGCGCCTTATCGCATACGATGTTTATCACACGCGGCACGCCGCCGGAATATCCGTAGATATAATCGATCGCCTTGTCCTCGAACATGATATCTCCCACAGAACCGGCGACAGAGAGGCGGTGGCATATATATTCTTTGACCTCGTCCCTGTCAAGAGGGTGTATATGATACCTTACCGCGATGCGCTGTCTCAACTGCCTCAACCTGGGAGAATTGAGCTTATGCTTCAACTCCGGCTGCCCCACAAGTATTATCTGAAAGAGTTTCTCTTTTTCTGTTTCGAGATTAGAAAGAAGCCGTATCTGTTCGAGTATCGGGGGTTTTAAATTCTGCGCTTCATCTATTATAAGGACCACATTATTACCGCAGGAGAGCTGCTCCAGCAAAAAAGAGTTCAGCTGCTTGAATATATGCATCTTGCTCGCTCTTTCCACCTCGAGGCCAAAATCCTCGATGATCACCTGTAGGAGCTGCAGCTCTGAAAGATCGGGGTTCAATACGAAGGCGGTCTTTGTACTCTGGTCTACTTTATTAAGGAGGGCGCGGCACAAAGTCGTTTTGCCAGTTCCTACCTCGCCGGTTATCTCCAGAAAGCCTTTTCTGTCCTCTATGCCGTATATAAGGTGGGACAGGGCCTCCTTGTGCCGCCTGCTGAGATAGAGAAAGTTCGGGTCGCTTGTTATATTAAAAGGTTTTTCTCTTATATTATAGAATTTTCTGTACATACCTGTAAATAGTATACCATAAAATAGAGGTTTGTAAAGATATGCGGCGTGAATAGTAAAAATCTTTCTAAAGGCTGTTATAAAATAATGAAATGTCCGGTTTATTAACATGTGAAATGTCCGCTTTC
>CAZKWI010000114.1:0-5130 GCA_964556455.1 uncultured Planctomycetia bacterium
TTGCGGCAGTGGATCTTTATATCGGCGCGACAGGCGCGACAATTGATGACCCGCTGAACAAGGTCTATCCGGGTGAATTCAAATACGGCGGAGCACACGTAATACAGGATCTCGTGGCGGGAAAAGATCTGAAGCTTACCGCTACAGCCTACGGCACCGACTGTTACCCCAGGAAGAAGCTTGAGACCCTGATAAACATCAAGGACCTTAATGAGGCTGTGCTCTTCAACCCGAGGAACGCATACCAGAACTACAACATCGCGATAAACCTATCGGATAAGCCGATCTACACCTATATGGGGACCTTAAAACCCAATATAGGCAATGCGAACTACTGCTCCGCAGGGCAGCTCTCCCCTCTCCTGAACGATCCCCATTATAAGACTGTCGGGATAGGGACGAAGATATTCCTGGGGGGCGGTGAGGGTTATGTAGCCTGGTATGGAACGCAGCACAATCCGGGCGTTAAGCGCAAAGATAACGGAGTACCTCAGGCGCCTGCAGGTACGATCGCCGTAATGGGAGATCTCAAGAAGATGTCCCCCAAATACCTGGTAGGCACTTCATTCCAGGGATACGGCGTAACCCTGACAGTAGGCTTAGGCATACCGATCCCCATACTTAATGAGGAGATATGCCAGTATACCGCAGTAAGGGATAAGGACCTCTGGGCGCAGGTCGCCGACTACAGCGAGGCGTACCCGCAAGGCAAACCGGGCGGCGGACTCGGGGAAGCAAATTACGAACAGCTCAAGAGCGGTACGATAAAGATAAAGGGCAAAGATGTCCCTACCGCCCCGCTTTCAAGCTACTCGAAAGCGGTCGAGATCGCCAATACCCTGAAGAAGTGGATAGAAAAAGGTGACTTCACACTGACCGAGGCGGTAGGCTCTCTACCATCAGCGGATAGCGGTTACAAATTTAAACCGTTGAATGAAAGGCCGATAAAAGACTAACACCTTGTCATCCTGAGCGAGCCAGAAAGAACATGAGGCGAGCGGAGGATCTTACCCAGTAACAATTGTAAGATCCTTCGTCGCCCAAGAGGTTTTCTCAGGCTCCTCAGGATGACAAGGTGTGATTTAGTACAGGCTGGACTCTTCCTTCGATACCACTCTACCGTCTTTAAGGTATATTACGCGGTTTGCTTGGGAGCCAAGCTTAATATTATGGGTGGCGGCTATTATAGTAAGGCCGTCTTCCTCATTCAGCTTTCTAAACGTATCATATATCATGTTCGCGCTCTTTGTATCAAGGTTTCCTGTAGGCTCATCGGCTATAAGTATCTTGGGGGATGTTACAAGCGCCCTGGCTATGGCTACCCTCTGCCTCTCCCCTCCCGAAAGTTCTTTCGGCAGGTGATTTATCCGGTTTCCCAACCCGACTTTTTTAAGGAGGCTTATAGATCTCTCGCGTTCCTGTTGAACCTTCGCAAAGTACAAGGGCAGTTCTACATTCTCAAGCGCAGTAAGAGTAGGTATCAGGAGAAAGTCCTGGAATATAAAGCCTATATCTTTTCTTCTTATAGTTACAAGCGCCGTTTCTCTTATGTTTGAAACATCTTTTCCCAGGATCTCCAGGGTACCGCCTGAAATGCTGTCGAGGCATCCTATGCTGTCAAGAAGCGTCGTCTTGCCGGAACCAGAAGGCCCCATAAGCGCGACGAATTCACCTTCTCTTATCTCTATATCAACACCGTTCACCGCTTTTATCTCCTCGGCAAGCAGTTTGTATACCCTGGTCAGCCCTCTGGTTTTTATAAGAATCTTCGCCATGGCTATTCCCCCCTCCTTATCGCTTCTATAGGCCTCATAGAAGACGCCCTGAAGGCTGGATAAAGCCCGGAAACAAATCCCAATATGATCGCGCCCACGAGTGAGACAATCAGTAATTGTGGTGTGATTATAACCAAGTTGCCGCTCGGCGCGTAAGGCAATATCCTCCTCAATATATACTCAACAATATTCGTTCCCAATATCGCCAAGATATTACCGGCTATGCCTCCGAATATGCAGATCAGCGTAGTCTCTATCCAGATTATCTGGAAGATATCCAGCCTTGAGGCTCCGATGGCCTTCATAACGCCTATCTCCCTGGTCCTTTCAAACACGGACATAAGTATGGTATTGACTACACCTATCACTGCTACAAAGATCGCTATCATCGCCACGGAATTGGCCATGACCTTCGCCGAGGATATCAGGTTTAAAATGGTGCCTCTAACCTGCGCCAGGCTTATCACCTGTATTCCCGGCTCGTTATAGAGATCTTCTTCAAAGCTTGAAAGCTCGCTGATATCTTTCAACTTTATGCCTATACCGGTGAGTTTTCCAGGCTGATTAAAGATACTCTGTGCTGTCTTAAGTGGGATGAATATTATCCCGTCATCCTGCGTGCCGGTCCTCTCGAATATACCAACTACAGTAAGGACCTTGTCAGCGCCGGCCACGAATAACTTATCGCCTATCACGCGCTGTTCTATCTCCGCTGCCTCATAGCCCAATATCGCCTCGTCCGCGGCCTCGCTTGAAAACCACCCGCCTGACCTGTATTCATTCCACGGCTTTAACTCGAGATATGAAGGCGCTATCCCCATATACATCGCAAATCCGCCCCGGCCATCCTGTCTGTCCTTGTCATACACAGCCGATACAAGCTGCGGGGTTATCTTATCGATGCGCTGGTCAGTGATTATATTGTCGTATACGCCCTGCTCCATGTAACGCAGGCCCCCTCCGCCTTTCAACATAAGCGTAGCCGCCTCATAGGGACACCCTTTTGCCGTTACGAGTACCTGATAGCCCATCTTGTCTATATCGCCCTTAAGTGCTGCCTGGTATCCGGCATCAAAACCCATCAGGCTCACAAGGACCGCTATGGCGATAGCGACACCGCCTATGGTGAGAAAAGACCGGACCTTCTTCCTGCTCAGGTTCTTAAAGGACACCATTAAGAGTTTCATTTTATCTCTACCCCCTTACCGATTATCCTTACCCTCCCGCCTCCTATGTCCACTTCGCCCTCTATGATGGCTTTGCGCCCGACCTTTTGCGGTATTGCGAACCCAGAAGGGTTAAGATCTATGTATAACACCCCGGAATCATCCGCCAAGTCTAACCAACAGCCTGTGGGGCATTCTCTTACTATTTTCCCTTCCACCGTAACGGTCCTGCCATTGTATAGTAAGGGAGAGCTCATTATATCCACTATCCTGGTAGGATCGCCCCCTGACAGCGGTTCGCCAAAACCGGCAGGCTTGCCGCAGCCGAATAAGGCTGCTATTATAACTGCGGCTAAACATACGGCTATAACATGACTCTTCATACCTATTCCTCCCTGCTTAAGAAAAATTCGTCCAAGAGAATAAGGTTCTTCCTGACGCCCCTCAACGTAGCATCGAAATCCGTCTTATTATTTTCCGAAGGGTCTTCTATATCCAGCGATCTCTTGTCTATATTATCCAGTGTAATGCCTATAAACTGTTCCGTAAATGATTCGTCCTTGAATTTTCCTGCTTCAGGAGAAGAGAGTTTCTGGTAGTAGAAATCTATCACCCTGCCGTCAGGGTCGGTCGCCACAATAAGCTGAATTCCGCCATACGCACCTTTCTGGTTAACACCGTGTATGCGCCCTATCGTATCGCGGCCCTTAAGTATAGTGTAATACGCGTATGGGACATCTATGCCTTCATAGATGGTATCAAATTTATCGCCGAGTTTTTTCTCGATCGCCGTTTTTAATTCCTCACCGCCTCTCTCCTCAATACTTATAAAATCCGTCCTGTAGCCTGTAGACTCAGGAAATATCCTCTTCACATCCCTGTCCGGGTCGTTCAATGTGCACCCGACAGCCCCTGAGGCAAGAGGTGTAAAAAATAGGCATAAAATAGACGCCGCAATAAATATCCTTATGCTTTTAGAGTCCATAGTAATAAACCTGAGCCAGTAATTTGGTCTCTTCTTTTCTTTTCACCCTGTTTATATCCTGGAATAACGCCGCCCGGAGCGTCAGCTTCTGAATCGGATTATACGAAAGTGTTAATCCCAACGTAGAGTCATCCGAACCGCTGTCCCCAAGGTCGTTTATCCATGACTGGAACTGCGCATTTGCCTGCCAGTTCTGGTATCTTGGCGGAGTATAATCCAGTTGCACAAGATAGCCCAGGACATTATCGTCTTCATCCGCGCCATAGGCAAATTCGCTCTTAACGACGAACTCGTTCCAGTCATACTGACAATCGAGGCCACCTCTTATCTTATAGAACGCCTCTTCTGTGAGCAGATGATTTCTCGGTAACGTGCTCATACCTCTTGACCTCAATATATCCCCCACCATAAAAGAGGCCCCGTACTGAAAGTTATTCTCAGGCACCGAGCCCACCCTCGCTGTGACAAGATAGCTCCCGTCCTTTTTCCTCACGCTCATGCCGCTGCCGAGCTGAAGAGCGGCCTTATAGTCGAACTTCTCAAAACCGCCTTTAAGCGCAAGCCCCCAGTCTTTCTTGAAGCCGAGATTTCGCGGCAATAATGTCTGCAGCATCGTTCCGTGCGTATCGGTCACAGGCTCAAGCCCGAATGCCGGGTCGAAGTGGCCGAATTTTAGCTTATGCGCCTGGTAGAGCTTGTATTCAAGCCATGCGTTGTGTATCTCGAATGCCCACGCATCATGCAGGGCATCTTTAACATCATAAGTAAATCGCGCCTGTATATCGGTCGTAAGATAATCGCCGTACTCGCTTGAGAATTTCATGAAATGCTCGAAGCCGACCGAGTTCGTCAGGGTATCCGCCGTGCCTACATAGTCATCCCTGGTCGAGTACCCGGTTATTATATTCGCTTCTTTATAGAGGAATGAAGCTCCCGCCTCCGTGATGCCCGGAACGGCCAGCATAGCGGCTGCCATGACAATAAATAGCCCTAATATTATCGATCTCACCCTTACCCTTCCTCTACAGAATAAGATTCAGCAGGCTTCCCACCAATAACGCCACCGCTATCATGATAGCTGCGGATCTTATCATGTCCTTTATACCGAGCTCGCGTATAAGCATCACGAACGTGGCTATGCACGGAAAATAGACCGATAGTATGGTACATCCTATTATAAGCTGCTTGGTCGTAAGATTTAACG
>CAZKWI010000115.1:0-5127 GCA_964556455.1 uncultured Planctomycetia bacterium
GCGGGAATGACATGGTTTTGAGCTTGTCTCCGCGTAAAACATTATACATCACCTCTTGCGAATTACCCTTGACAATACGGCGTATCGTATTATAATAGTAGTATCTTCGGGGTGAGGTGTAATACCTCAACCGGTAGTTAAAGCCTACGACCTCCGCGGTGATCCGCGGGGTAGATCCGGTGGAATTCCGGGGCCGACCGTATAGTCGGGATAGAAGAAGATAAGAGAGAAGAATGATTATTTTAGACCCCGAAGTCAACTTCGGGGTTATTTTTTTTATGGAGATGAAATTCAACACGATTCCGGAAGTCCTGGAGGAGATAAGGCAGGGCAGGATAGCAATAGTCGCCGATGACAAGGACCGCGAGAACGAAGGCGACCTCGTAATGTCCGGCTCCCTGGCCACTCCCGAGACCATTAACTTCATGGCTAAATACGGACGCGGGCTCATATGCGTACCCATGGACGCGTCAGTACTCGATAAGCTGAATTTATACCCCATGGTATCAGCCCCGCGTGATGAATACAAGACCGCCTGGATGATATCGGTAGACCTTAAAGAAGGCATAACCACAGGCATATCCGCCGCCGACCGCGCGCTCACCATAAAGAAGCTATCCGACCCGGATTCTGCGCCCGATGATTTTATAAGACCGGGACATCTTTTTCCCCTTAAATCCCGCCAGGGCGGAGTGCTGGTAAGGGCGGGACATACCGAGGCCTGCGTAGACCTCCTGAAGCTTTCCGGTAGTTACCCCGTAGGCGTAATATGCGAGATAATGAACGAGGACGGGACTATGGCGAGAGCGCCGAAGCTCTTTGATATAGCGCGAGAGCACGGCCTTAAAATATGCACAATAGCCGATCTCATAAAATACAGGAGGAGGTTCGACAGGCTTATTAAAAAGGCTGTAGAGACCACCCTTCCTACGGAATTCGGCGACTTTACCTTGATAGTATATGAATCGGTCATAGATAAAGCCAGTCACCTTGCCCTGGTCAAGGGCAGTCTGACCCACGACGATACACCGGTCAGGGTCCATTCCCAGTGCCTTACGGGCGATGTCTTCGGTTCGAAAAGATGCGATTGCGGGGACCAGCTCAGGGAAGCGATGGCTGCGATAAGCAGGGCCGGCAGCGGCGTTATACTTTATATGAGACAGGAAGGCCGCGGCATAGGCCTGGTGAATAAACTCAAGGCCTACGAACTGCAGGATAACGGCCTCGATACGGTGGACGCGAATATCGCGCTTGGGTTCGAGCCGGATCTCAGGGATTACGGTATAGGCGCGCAGATACTTGCGGACCTGGGTCTTAAGAACATAAGGCTTCTCACCAACAACCCGCAGAAGATAGTGGGCCTGGAGGGTTACGGCCTCAATATTAAAGAGAGGGTGCCGCTGGAAATAGAGGCAGCGGCAAAATGCAGGAAGTATCTGAAAACAAAGAAGGAAAAGCTGGGTCACAAGCTGACCAGCGTATAAATGGCAAAGTAAAGCCTAAAAATTCTGCGAAGCCCTCACTGCTGTTCAGATGTCAAGGGCGAAGCAGAAAGGAGGAAAGATATGGGAAAGGCGATAAAAGGAAATCTGCTGGCACAGGGGAAGAATTTCGGAGTGGTCATATCGAGGTTCAATGAGTTCATCTCATCGAAGCTCCTGGAAGGCTCGATCGACACCCTGGTGAGACAGGGCGCCGATGAAAAGGCGATAGACGTAGCGTGGACACCGGGCTCTTTCGAGATACCTTATATAGCGAAGCGCATGGCGGGTTCCAAAAAATACGATGCTGTTATATGCCTCGGCGTGATACTGCGCGGGGCGACGCCTCATTTCGATTATATAGCGAGCGAGGCCGCCAAAGGCATAGCCAAGGTCTCTCTCGATACGGATATCCCGTGCATATTCGGGATAGTGACGGCAGACACGCTGGAACAGGCCATAGAGCGCTCTGGGTCAAAAGAGGGCAATAAGGGCAGGCAGGCGGCATTGACCGCGATAGAGATGGCGAATCTGAGCGAGACCATAAGCCACGGATCAAAACGGATGATCTCGTAATAACACAGGAGTGTATAAATGAGAAAGCGCACAAAGGCTCGGGAATGCGCGCTGCAGGTGCTCTACCAGAAGGATATTACGCATAGCGACTGCGATTTTTGCCTGCGTGACTTCTGGCAGGCTAATGCGGATGTCGACGGATCAGTGAAGGAATTCACGACCCAGCTTGTAAAGGGCGCGGTCGAGAACCAGGGCAAAATAGACGAGATGATCAATAACTACGCCACCAACTGGAGCATGGACCGCATGGCCGTGGTGGACAGGAATATACTGCGCCTGGCCACATTTGAACTGGTGTACCTGAAGGATATACCGCGCAAGGTGAGCATAAACGAGGCGGTGGATATCGCCAAGAAATACGGGGATAAAGACTCGGGAAAATTCGTCAACGGCATCCTGGATAAGATAGGCAAGGCCGTAAAGACCTAGAAAGGCATAACCTTATATGGGAAAAGACACAAAAAGAGTGGACCTGCATGTTCATACCCATTATTCCGACGGGACTTTCTCGCCGGAAAAGGTGGTCGCAACTGCCAGGGTGGTGGGGTTATCCGCGATAGCCATATGTGACCACGACTGTGTTGACGGTATACAAGAGGCGCTTGAGGTTTCACAGAGATACGAAGTGGAGATAGTGCCGGGCGTTGAGGTCACCTGTGAGCACAACGGCCTTGAGATACACATGCTGGGGTATTTTATCGATCCCGCGTCCGAGTCCATGAAAAAACTCCTCAGTAACCTTCGCGATAAACGTATCAAGCGTATACACACTATGGTGGACAAGCTGAAGAAGCACAACGTCAATATTTCATCCGAAGACGTCTTTGAAATAAGCGGAAAAGGCGCGGTAAGCAGACTGCATCTGGCAAAGGCTATCTATAAAGCCGGGTTTGTTTCCAGCGTGAAAGAGGCCTTTAATAAATATATTGGCGACGGTATGCCGTGTTACGCGGCTAAATTCGACGTATCTCCCGAAAAAGCGATAAAGACCATACTCAGCTCAGGGGGCGTGCCTGTACTGGCTCACCCGGCTGTTATGGGCAAGGACAACCTTATTGTAGATTTTATGAGATCGGGATTGCGCGGTATCGAGGCCTTCCACACCGAACACAACAAGGCAGTGTCTAAACGTTACAGCGAAATGGCGGAAAAGCTGGGGCTCCTGGTCACCGGCGGGTCTGATTGCCACGGGGCCGGCAAAGGCAGGGTGCTTATGGGTGGTATTACAGTGCCGTACTCCACACTTGAGATCTTAAAGAAAGAAGCCGGGGAGGTCCGTAAAGGATAAATGAACAGAGACGAGCGTTACATGGCTATGGCCTTGGCGCTTGCCAGGAAGGGAGAAGGGAACACAAGCCCCAACCCGATGGTAGGCGCTCTTTTGGTTAAAGGCGGAAAGATACTGGCTAAGGGCTATCACAGAAGATTCGGTTACCCTCACGCTGAGATAGAAGCGCTGGATAGGGCCGGAAAAGCCGCGAAGGGCGCCGTACTTTACGTTACCATGGAACCCTGCAGCAGTTCCGGCAAGACCCCTCCGTGCACCGACAGGATAATAGCTGAAGGGATAAAAGAGGTCATCATAGGCATGCCGGACCCGAACCCTGTTAATCACAAAAAGGGCGTGAACATATTGCAGCGTAACGGCATAAAAGTGAAAAGCAACGTTCTTAGGGAAGAGGCCGAAGACCTTAACAGGGCCTTCACTTCTTATATCACAAAAGGACGGCCTTATGTTACGGTAAAAGCGGCCCAGAGCCTGGACGGCAAGATAGCGTCTTTTACAGGCCATTCAAAATGGATAACGAACCGCACCTCAAGGTCTTTCGTGCACCAGCTTAGAAGCCGCGTGGACGCCGTGCTGGTGGGGATAAACACCGTAAAGAACGACGATCCTTTGCTGAACGCGCGGGTGAAGAGCCCCGGGAGACAGCCCCTGAGAATAATACTGGACAGCAGGCTTAGTATATCCGAAAAAAGCAGGGTTATAAAAGACAGGTCTGCCAGGACTCTCATCGCTACAGGCAGGGAGTGCAGGGACGGAAAGGCAAACAGGCTTAAGAAGAAAAACATCGATATAGCGGCCTTCAAAGACAGATCCGGCAGAGTTTGTCTTGGATCTCTTCTTCGATATCTTGCGCGAAGAGGCGTTTCGCATATTCTGGTCGAGGGCGGGGGCACGGTGATAGCCGATTTCTTAAAAAAGGGCTTTGTGGATGAAATGATCGTCTTCATGTCGCCTAAGATCATAGGCGGCAGGGATGCCGTTACATCCGTAGAAGGCAGAGGCGCGGCGCACGTGACCGGCGCTGTTAAATTAAAAGACGTTACAGTAAGAAGGTTCAACGAAGATATAATGGTGCGGGGATATGTTCAGCGGGATAATTAAAGAGATCGGAACGGTCAGGTCCGTGAAGCGCGGAAGATCGGCATTGAGCCTATCCATAGAGGCACCGGCCTTGCTCGGCGAATCGAAGACGGGCGACTCCATCTCAGTGGACGGTGTATGTCTTACGATAACGGGCCTTTCAGGCGGGTTGCTTAATTTCGACGCCATAAACCGAACGCTCACGAAGACCACGCTGGCCGATATTAAAGAGAAGGCCGTGGTAAACCTGGAGCCTTCTTTGAAGCTGAACGAAGGCATAAACGGTCACCTGGTGAGCGGCCACGTTGACGGGGTTGGAACGATAAGAAAGGTAGCCCCTCAAGGCTCGGAGATCGTAAGACTTACGGTAGATATAGACCCTGACGCCACACAGTTCCTGGTAACTAAAGGATCGGTCGCTGTAGACGGTATCAGCCTTACTGTAAACGATATCGGACGGCGCTCTTTCAGTGTGGACATAATACCCCACACGTACAGGGCCACGGCTATCCATTTAAAGCGCCCGGGCGGGCGCGTGAATGTTGAATTCGACATTCTGGGAAAATACGCGTTAAAGAACGCTTCAGCCGGCAGATCCGGCAGCATAAGCGAGAGCTTTTTAAGAGAACACGGCTATTTTTAACGCCTGGTAATGCAAATACTTTTACGCGATAGCATAATAGCACTCCTCCGGATTAAGCC
>CAZKWI010000116.1:0-5082 GCA_964556455.1 uncultured Planctomycetia bacterium
GGATAGAACCTCTTGCGCTCCTTTGCCAGTTTAAGGCCCCTGAGGCGCAATCCCTCAACCTTGTCGCTCGTATCCTTCTCAAGCTCTCTTCTTATCCATACGAAGGTCTTATCACTCTTCAGCCTGGCAAGGATCTCCGCTCTGTCCATCTCGAGTATGCCGGATAGTTCATCGGCATAATCCTCCTTCTTGTCCTCGCTTATCAGATCGGGTGAGGCGGATAGGGAATAGACGTTTCTGTCTACGGCAAGTTTGTGCGACGCCCTGTCAAGGATATCGCCTCGTTCCGGAGGTAATTCTACTAATATATTATGTTGATTATGTGCTAATTTAGATAAAGAATAAGCTTTGAAAACCTGTATAGATATAAGCCTGAGCGTGAATATAGCGAAGACGGCTATAAAGACTAAGAAAATTACAAAAAGGCGGTTTCTGTGCTCAGTGTTTCGCAACTTTTAGTTCCTTCAAGCCGGTGCGGGTTAAATGCGGTGATATACTATGACGGGGTCTTGGGCAGGTTTAATCTATTACAGGCGTTGCCTGTGCTTCCTTATCCAGCGACAATACGCCTGTTATGGCACGCACGAAACGCGGCAATGCCGGAGGCGGAGTTTCGCTCCGTGCACCTGAAACCTTAAGGACCCGCCAGCGCTCAGGCAAAACCATCTTCACATCGCTTTTTGCCAATTTAAGAACCAGATTTGTCGGCGCCTGCAGCTTGATTATATTATACTCCAGTTCTTTCGATTGGTCAAGAAGCTTGTCGAGGGACGTATTCTTCTTCGCTATCTCGTAACTAAGACGCATCGCTTCCACCCTTTGGTGGGTGAAAAAGAGCATGGTCGCGGCGACCAATACAAGCGTTGCGGTAAATCTAGGTATATTCATAGTTTCTCGGCTACCCTCAGTTTTGCGCTGCGCGAGCGCGGGTTTATAAGTACTTCCTCTTCTTTCGGTGCTATCGGTTTCTTCGTTATTATGCTGAGCGTTCCTTTTTCCTTAAGCTCCCTGAAGGTCGTCTTGACCATCCTGTCCTCAAGCGAATGAAAGGATATTACGCAGATCCTGCCGCTGGCTGCAGTAAGCTTCACAGCAAGATCAAGCGCCTCCCCAAGCGCACCCAGTTCGTCATTGACCGCTATCCTGAGCGCCTGGAATGTCCTTGTTGCCGGGTGTATCCTTCCATGCCTTGCTTTCGGCGGCACGGCCATGCTGACTATTTCAGCCAGCTGGCGCGTTGTCCTGATGGGTCTTTTCGCCACTATGGACCTTGTTATGCGCCCGGAAAAGCGCTCCTCGCCGAATTCACTCAGTATCTTAAGGATCTCTGTCTCTCTAAGCGTGTTTACTAAACGGGCAGCACCCATCCCCGAGGACCTGTCCATCCTCATGTCGAGAGGGCCGTCGTGTTTTATGCTGAATCCTCTCTCCGCTTTTTCCAGTTGCAGAGAAGATAAACCCAGATCGAATATAATTCCATCTACCTTACCTGTCTTTTGTTCTCGTAATATACTGTCTAGATGCCTGAAATTCCCATGAACGAACGAAATATTCTTTTTATAATTCTCCAGGGAGCCGGCCGCTTTCTCTAACGCGTCTTTATCCCTGTCTATACCTATAAGCTTACCGTCGGGTGTTATGCGCTCCAGTATCGCCCGCGCGTGCCCTCCGCATCCAAGGGTGCAGTCCACTATTGTTTTGCCCGGGGCCAGTTTAAGGTTCTCTATCGTCTCTTGTAATAAGACTGCGCGATGCACGCCTCTGGCCTAGAACCTGCCCTTCACAAAACAGTTCTTCAACGCGCGCTGCCTTAAGTTCGCATTTGACGGCTCTGTATTCAAGGCCCTCATCCTGCGAAGTCTCTCGACCAGGGTATCGGTCCTTATAAAAATGAAATCCGTGTCGATATCCCTGCAGATCCTTTTCTGTTTTTTCATACCCATAACCCACTACCCCCTTTTTTCACTAAAGATCCATGAGACCTTCAGCGGTCTCCTCGAAGGAATCTCTGTTATCATCATAAAACTTTTCCCAGGCCGTCTTGTCCCATATCTCGAGCCTGTTGGATATGCCGGCGATCATTACGTTCTTTTTTATCCCGGCGTAATCTTTAAGGTACTTCGGCAAAAGCACTCTCCCCTGCCCGTCAGGAGCTACTTCGACCGCGCCGGAAAAGAATAACCTGTTAAAACGCCTCGCCTGGCTCTTTGTAAAAGAAAGAGACTTGAATTTCGTCTCTTGCGATCTCCACTCGTCCTCCGAAAAAAGAAAAAGGCATTTATCAAGGCCGCGTGTCACAAAGAACTTCTCGATATAGTTGGCCTTTGCCGTCTCCCTGACCTTGGCCGGGAGTATCAGCCTTCCTTTTTTATCCAGTGTATGCTCGTACTCTCCGTAGAACATTTTATCTACTCCACTTTGCTCCACTTTCAACCACTACAAGTATACACTATACAGATATTATGTCAAGAGAACTTTTTAAACATATTTTTAAGACTTTTTAAGAGAGGCCTTTACTATACTATTAGATGTGTTTTTGACAGGCAAATTTTACTACATATTGTGGGTTAAAAAAACAGGGGAAAACAGGATTTTTTTAAGAAATTGGCTGGTTTAGCGGTCGTGTATCTTTCTTCCGCTTGAAGTGCAGATACCCCTCTTACTGGAAGAACGTATAAAATCCAGTAAATATTTCACTTCGGGTGAGTCTATCTCTTTATCTATTTTCTCAACAGCGCTCTTAATGCTCAGATCTGAACGGTACAGGGTAATGTAGGCCTTTTTAATGCTTTGTTTTGTACCCTCATCAAAACCCGCGCGGCGAATGCCCACAACGTTATACGAGACTATGGTATTGTCCCTCTCGGCTGTCATAAAAGGCGGGACATCCTTGCCCAGCCTTGCGGAACCTCCTATCATCGCAAGCTTTCCTATCTTCACGAACTGGTGCATCACGACATTGCCTGATATAAATGCCGAATCCTCGACGACAACATGCCCGCCCAGGACAGAGTTATTGACTATGACTATCCTGCTGCCAAGCCGGCAGTTATGCGCGATGTGGACTAAGCCCATTATAAAATTGTCATCGCCGATCACGGTGGAAGAGCCTTCTTCGGTCCCGCGGTGTATAGTAACAAACTCCCGTATTATATTTCTGTCACCGATCTTGAGGTAAGACGGCCCGCCATTGAAAGCGGTATCCTGCGGCTCGTGCCCTATTACCGCACCCATGTGTATCTGGCAGGACCTGCCTATCGTTGTGCCTTTTGCTACGTAGACATTATGCCAGAGCCTGGTATCATGGCCTATCTCAACATCGTCTTCGACTACACAATACGGCCCTATGGCAACGTTCCTGCCTATCTTTGCCGTTTTGCTTACAATAGCCGTTGGGTGGATCTTTATCGCTTTATCAGCTACTACCATCAGCGCTCCAAAACACCGTTTGTTAATAAAATTGAAAGTATTATATGGGGAAGGCAGGCCTGTAAGCCGAGTTCTGTAGGTAGCACTTGAATGCTGCCTGGCGATCATCCATCTGGGCCACGCGTTGCCGCGAGGCTCGAGCGACCCAACCCGTCCCGACACCGACGTTTTTCCGGTAGAAACGAGCAGTTTCTGATTCGGGACCTATTTGATCTTGCTCCGCGTAGAGATTGCCACGTTTCACCCTCACTGCCAAAGGCAGTGAGACTCGTCTCTGCTGCTCTTGTCCTGGTCTTCCGACCGGCGGGCGTTACCCGCTACGCTGCTCTGCGGAGCTCGGACTTTCCTCCCCTAGTAGTTGATACCAGGGGCGACCGCCCGGCCTGCCTTCCGCCTATTCTATCTCTGTCTTCAGTTCTGACAGGTTTATGGCCGCATTGGCCAGCCTGTCAGCATCCTTATTCAAAGACCGGTCTATCCTCTTTACTTCCACCTTCTCGAAACCGTTTATAAGGTGTATGGCCTGGTCGAATAAAAGCTTCAGGCTCTTATTCTTCACCCTGAACTCGCCTTTAAGCTGGTTCGCCACAAGCTCGCTGTCGGTGTGGAGTGTGACCTTTTTAACGCCCAGCATATGCGCTTCCTGCAATGCATAGATAAGTGCGGTGTACTCGGCCGTGTTATTTGTAGCATTGCCGATGTGTCTTTTGTACTCCTTTATTCTCTTTTTGTTCTCGTCCTGTATAATTACGCCGATACCGGCAGGGCCGGGGTTGCCTCTCGCTGCTCCATCGATGTAAATAAGAAGTCTCTCCGGCACTTACTCCTCGCTGTATAATATCCTGGCACACGACTGGCAGAATATTATATCATTCTTCATCCTTATCTCATTTATGACCTGGGGAGGCAGGTTCATATTGCATCCGCCGCAGGCATCATGGCGGATCGGCACCATTGCCGAGCCGCTCTTTCCTTTCAGTATCCTCTCATATTTACCGAGCATCACTTTATCGACCTTGGATGCCATCTCGGTCCTCTCGGCGTTAAGCGCTGCCAGCCTGGTTTCTATCTCTTTCAGCTCGGCATTGACCTTCGACTTTTCGACCGCGAGTTTGTCTTCTTCTACCTTCAAGGCCTTCTTGTGCTCTTCGATGACGTCCTTCTTCGCCTCGACATCCTCGAGTACTGTAAGTATGTTGTCTTCGAGGACTGATTTGTCGGCTCTATAGCCCGCTATCTCATGCTGCATAGCCGTGTACTCTTTGTTCGTCTTTATCTGGTAGAGCTGACCCTCACATTTCTTTATAGTCTCTTCCTTGGACCCAAGGTCATTCTCCATGTCTTTCTGTTTTACCAGAAGGGACTTCAGATTATCCTGCTCTTGTTTAAGGTCGGTCGACTCAAGAGCAAATTCATCTTCAAGTTTTTTTATCTGAAGAGGGATGTCATTCTTTCTGCCATTAAGTCCGTAGATCTGCAGGTCGACTTTCTGCAGCTGTATCAGGAGATCGATCTGTTCTGTAATGTTCACTTCTTTATGAGTCATCAATCTCTTCCTTCTAAACGAACCTAGGTTACACTCTATAAGCCCCTCTTTCCTCTGTGGAAAGGGGTAACAGTTCACGTGACTCTCTATGTTACGTAACGTGAACG
>CAZKWI010000117.1:0-5049 GCA_964556455.1 uncultured Planctomycetia bacterium
ATTGTAGGCGTCGGTGGCTATGAACGTGACAGGGTAGCTCCCGCTGTCATTTTCATCTGTGGGCCAGGTGAATACACCGTCAATAGGATCGAAGCTGACTTCTGCAGGGTCGATCCTGTTGTCGTCGCTCTGCCATGAATACACGATAGGGTCGTTCTCAGGGTCACTCACTGCCGGAGGCAGGGTGATGACCACTTCCTGCCCTTCATCCACTGGATCCACCACCAGGTTCCCGAATACAGGCGGGGCATTGAAAGTGGCTCCAACGGTCCTGGCCTGGCTCATGATCACAGTTACCTGGTCAGGACGGCCTGGTACAGGGGTGCCTTCTGTAAAGCTTATGAATTCCGACCCGTTGGCAGGGGCGGCTGTAACCGTAACTACGGTATCGGCACCTTCGAAGTAAGGTGGATCAGGCTGTGCTGTCAATGTGCCGTTTCCGTGTTCTACATTAAGATCCAGATTATATGTACGGACATCATTTACTACAATATTAATACTCTTTCGAGCAACGCCATTATAAGTGTCAGTGGCTGTGAATGTAATAGGATGGGTCCCGCTGTCATCGTCATCTGTTGCCCACGTGAATATCCCGTCGATAGGATCGAAGTTTACTTCGGTAGGGTCTATGCTGCCGTTGTCGCTACTCCATAAATATACGATAGGATCGTTGTCGGGATCACTCACTGCAGGAGGTAGAGAGATCTCTATTAATTCTCCTTCGTTCACCTCATCCACCACCAGATTACCAAATACAGGTGGTGCGTTGAAGTTGGCGTTCAGTATATAATCTGCATTCATAACCAGGCCGGATATTGTAGCCTGGCCCGGATCCACGCCCGGAGGAATAGGGCCATTGCCGTCATCGCCAAAAGTCCATCTGATTACGTCAGAGCCCGCAGCAGGCTGGGCTGTAACCGTAACCGCAATATCCGCGCCCTGGAAATAAGGCGGAGGCGGGATAATCGGTGTTGTTGTACCTGTTCCGTGGCCTGTTCTTACCTCGAGTGTATATTCATCCGCATTATTTATCCTTATAGTGACAGGCTGTGTGTCCTGCCCTATACCGTCACTGACCGTGAAGGTCACAGGATAATCCTGGTGTCTCGGGTCGCCGTCGGTTTGATCGGGCGTCCATGTGAACACCCTGGTGTCGGGATCGAAATCCGCGCCCGTTATATTGTCGCTCCATGAATAGACGAGATCCGTCTCGGGGACATCGGCATCTTCGGCTATGGGCACGGTGAATGTCAAAAGCTGCCCCTCGGGACCTTCCTGTACCCCTAATCTGTCCGTGAATCTGGGGGCGGAGTTATAATTGGCTATCAGAGCTACATCTCTGGTTCCCATAGTTACGATTATGGTCCGCGATGAGGGATCCTGCCCGCCCGGGACATCGCCTGTCCAGCCTGTAAAGGTGTATCCCTGGTGCGGGTTGATCCTTACCTCGACTACGTCGCCTTCATAGTAGGGCGGCTCCGGAGGCATCGTATCGGAGATCCTGCGCATCGTATAACCGCCGTGTGCGGAGGTGACGTTTATGCTGTATTCCAGCGCCGCAGTGACTACTATCTCAACTATTTCCGCATCCATCCTGCCTTGGCGGGAGTCCGTCGCCACAAATGTTATGTGGTGCGTACCCGCCTGCCCTACAGTCGGCGTCCAGGTAAACACCCCTGAATTCGGAGCTATCTCCGCTCCGGCCGGCAGGGGGATAAATTCCTCTGTACCCAGCCAGGTTTCCATTATAGTTACATCCGCGCTGGTGATCTCAGTGTTATTATTGGTGTTCATTCTGGGGTCCCAGTCGCGGCTGCCTTCGGGGATATTTCCATTATTGCGCCTCAGATAATAATTGGCTGCGAGTATATCACCAGGCCCCAAATTGCCGTCTGTATCGCAGTTACCGCCCGCACATATGGAATATACAGGGTCCATGGTCGCCGATACCGTGAAAGTGAGCGGACGGAGCTCTTGTATAGTCTTTGGTTTCGGATCGGGGATTGTAAGTACAGGAGTGTCAAAAGATGCCCCCCGCACGGTTATAGTAACAACCTCCGCGTCTTTATTGCCGTCCGCGTTCTTCGCGGCGAAGGTTATGTGATAAACGCCCGCCTGCCCTTCCGCCGGCGTCCATGTGAACCTGCCGGTATTATCTATCTTAGGAAAGCTGGGATCGGTAGGTGGGCCTATGGGGATGGTCGTTTCCTCATCAGCTATCCATCTCTCCATGAGCACTATATCGCCCTGATTGATAATATTATTGTCGCTCATGTCCATCTCAGCATTCCACTCACTGTCTGTAGGGCGTACAGGAAGAGGCAGTAGATTGACATAGGTTACATCTATAGCGCTGAGAACTGTATCGCCGTCAAAATTACTGCCTGCGGCGTTTATATAATAGGAAGATATAGGGACGGCATCATCACTGCTTACCGCCTGGACCGGGTACGTGAAGGGCACGAGCTCAGTGATGGTCTGGTCATCTATGCGGCTCATTGTTACGGTCGCTCCCGCGGCCACATCAAGTTCCTCATCAGGTACTTCAGGCGCTTCAGGTACTTCTGGCTCTTCAGGAACTTCCGGGGCTTCCGGCTCTTCAGGAACTTCAGGCGCTTCTGGGGCTTCCGAAGCTCCCACAGTTAAAGTGACTGTTTTTGTAGCTTTTTTTCCGCCTGAGGTTCTGGCCACGAACGTTATTTTATATATCTCGTTTTCAACTAAGCCTGCTGTGTTGGCCCAGGTAAATTCGCCTGAGGCATTATCCTTAAGCTCGTAAGCGGGCATGATCTTTTCTCCCGAGCCTATCAATCTATCGACCTCATCAGCGTCATCCTGTGTTATCTTATTCTCGCTGTCTCCGGTATTATCCAGATTCAGTTCCGGGTCCCAACGTAAGTCTGCCGGCGATATGGCCCTAACGCCTGTCTCCTGACTTTGTTTATTCAACTGATAATCTATAGATCCTCTGTCGAGAGTGGTGTATATTCTGTTTTGATCAAGATCGCCGAATGTGTACGCATAATAGCTGACTACTGTCTCGCCGGAGGGTATATTATCCGCCCGGGCTGTTAATTCAAGATCTGCGCCCGGCCTTACGGCAGTGGAGCCTGTAACGTCCAAGGTCAATGCCGGTACTTCCGGGGCCCCGGGGACCGCCCTGCCTATGGTTACTGTGACTATTTCTGCGTCACTGCTCATGTCAGAGCATACCGCCAGGAACGTTAAATGATAGATATCCCCTGCGAGTAAACCTGACGTGTTTGTCCATGTGAATTCGCCTGTCGCGGAGTCTATTTCAGCATCTTCCGGCAGAACAGGCGCCCCGCTTAACACCCATGTATCGATCAAAGCTGCGTCAGCCTCTGTTATGCTTTCTATGCTTTCCTGGCGGTTATCTACGTTCATCTCCGCATCCCAAAGCACGTGGCTCCTAATGATGCTTTGGCTGTTGACAAGGCCGAGCTGGCGCCTTACGCGGTCGCTGTCATCGTTGCTTAATAACCCGTCGTGATCAAGGTCTCCGGCCGTTAACACGCTATACGTCACCGTTTCGCCGTCAGGTACGTTTGCTGCCTGGACAGTAAATGTAAGATCCTCGCCCGGAATTATGGTATGTGGGCCTGCAGGCACAGCTATAGCTATGCTGTCTTCGGAAACCGGCGCTCCTATGGTCGTCGTAACGACCTGTGTAGCTTTGCGGCCGCCTGAGGTCTCCGCCACAAACATTACGTGATATTCATCGCCTTCTGTTAAACCGTCTGTGTCTGGCCAGACAAACTCGTCTTCGGTTCCTATAAAATTTCCACGTTCATCTTCAATTATGGGTATGCCTGCGCCTATGGGCAAGGTCAGAGCGCCGGAGCTGATTAAGGTGCTTACAAATAATTCGTCCTCCTCTGTTATCATATTTTCGCTGTTTCCGCTGTTATTCAGATTCATCTCCGGATTCCAGAATGCGCTGTCCGGGGATATGTCTCCGTTTGCCCTATCTTCTGTCATTTCGAAATGTATAGCGTACCGGTCAAGGTCGCTTAATATGCGATCGTGATCAACATCGCCCCGTGTCCATGCAAAATAATTCACCGTTTCGTGAGTGGGATTACTAGCTCCCACTACTGAAACTGTAAAGCTAAAGTCTTCGCCTGGTCTAATTGTTTGGGGGTATATGTGTGAGAGAGCCAGGGCTGGTAGTTCCGGCTCAGGCTCGGGTTCAGCTTCGGGCTCTTCGGGGGTTATCTGGCCTTCTACGGTTACGGTAACGACTTCGGTGGCCTTTGTCCCGCCTGAGGCCTGCGCTACGAACATTACATGATATACATCGCCTCCGGTGAGGCCGGATGTATTGGTCCATGTGAACACGCCTGAGGATACATTCATAGTTGCGTCGGTCCCGGGCATTGTGGGGACTTCAACCGCTATCCATGTATCTACGCTATTCGCGTCAGCGCTTGATATTACATTGTCACCGGTTAAGTCCATCACCCGGTCCCAGAGCGGGTTGGTAGATGGTACAGGGGTTCCCTGGTCTTCTCTGGCGCGGGTCCTGTGGTTGATCTTGTTGTTTATCTCCGCCTTGTCGAGAACATCCACAGTGCCGCTATAGTTAACATCGCCCCGCGTGCATGCATAATAACTTATAGTTTCGCCGGAAGGAACATTGAGAGCCTCGACTGGAAATGTAAGGTCGGTTCCGGGCCTTATGGTCTTGGGGCCTATAGGGCTCAACGCAAAGGCCATTCCCGCGCCTGCGCCCGCGGCTTCACTGTCATACATGCCTGTGTGCTGATCATCACGTCGTAATTGCGGCCATTCCATAAGAGTCGTATTATATGGCGCTGCAAGGTCCCATATATAAACAAGCCCCGAGTATGAGCGGGCGACTATCTCTGTATCTCCGTCTTTATCAACATCTGTTATCGTTGGAGTGACAGGTATATTGGCATAAGGGAACTGCTCCTGGGTGCTCTTTGGAAAGCCTGTTAGTGAGTTGCCGGCTGGGTCATATGCATACACTGCCGAGTCTGAAGGACAGCCTGCCACTATATC
>CAZKWI010000118.1:0-5020 GCA_964556455.1 uncultured Planctomycetia bacterium
CCAGAAAAGGTCTATGACGCCGCATATGGTAAAGAAGTACTGCAGGCAAGAGACGGAGTCATGTATGTCTCAAGAGAACGCTATCAGAAATTACTTGAATCAAGTGGAGTGCCACCTGGACAAGCAGAGGAGAGGGCCTCTAAGGTGCCTGAGGATACAGGTATACTAGTAGCTTTAAAGTTCAGAGAGCCTGCCACAGTAGATAGGCCAGATGGAAAGGCCTACAAGGGCGCTGTTACAATTGATGCAGGTTTCTTACACTTTACACATGGCCTGAGGCCTTATGCGGATAGATTACTACCCATCTCATTAATCCAGCCGGCAGCTAACGAAGCTCTTGATTATCTGAAAGGATTAGTGCCAGAGACCTTAAGGGGTACACCCATTGCCTCGCCATTGGCCTTTGTGTGGAATATGAATGAGACAAAGACCGAAAGAGAAAGTGCTCGGGCCGAATTAGCCTTAAGCGGGACAGCCACATCGGAGGAGATAGAGCTTGAAGTGAAAAAGAAGATTCGAAAGAAACTCCTGGACTTCATTAGAAAGTATCCGACTATCACAGAACTTATAGAAAAACCTGAAAAGGAATCAGGAGGTCGAAGGGCAGAGTTATTGTCTATTCTTACCCGTCGAGGCCGCAGGAAGGGAGACTTGCAGTTCGTCGGCAGTGACGAGGACATGGACGAAGACCTTGAAATTATAGAAGAAGACCAGATGCCCGAGGGGCTTAAAAACCTGAATGCGATGGTGGATTACATATACGGTGTATCTCTTACTGATAACGTCGTTGTCCAGGGTGTTATACATTCCTTTGTAAGAAGGCTCTTTACGCGCAAGTTCCTTGAAGGGTTCGTAAAAGACAAGGCCCAACTGGGTGATGCTGTCGCCTTAGACGGTGAGGGAGATCCTCTTTTTAGCTATTTCAGGATTGTTTCAAGCAGGGGTACGGGTGAGGAGTTCGAGGCAGCCATGAAGATGGGTATTATAAGCACAGAAGGTATCGGAAACGTTGCCAGGAGGAGTATCCTGTATGTTTATGAGGATGATATAGTAAAGCAGGAGTTCCAAAAGCCTCTTAAGAGGGGCTTGGAAGGAGCTGTCAATGGTTCGCTTGTTGCAAGGCGCGGATACTTAAAGCACGCGTGGCCGCATCTATTAAGGGAATATCTTGTGCTTAACAAGCGTTTTGGAGATCCGATAAACGACCAGTTATGCGCATTTTTAAATGAAGATGATAATTGGAAAACTATTATTGAAGGTTTTTTCCAAAATCCAGACGGACAAATGTTTGCAACGCCCCAGGAGGCCTTTATAGAATTCTTTAGCACCTGGAAAGATAACTTCCTAGGTCAGATAAACGGAGAAGGATTCTCAAAGACACTGGATAGCCATGCACAATTTGGAGATTTTGCCAGACCATTCAAGGAATTCTTAGGTAGAAGACTGGTGGAGGCAGAACTTCTCAATCTGGATTTACACTATTCAATGGATGATGTTATGCCTATGTATCTTGGTGATGAAGAGGAAGATCCAAATTACCTCTATGTGCTGGAAAAAGATGATGAGGGTAACCTCGTCTATGATGACTGGGGTAACGTGATTATCAAGCCGCTTGCCAACTTCCAGGGTAAAGCCACAGATGTCAGACTATATACTGCAGATGGAACTGAGATACTGACAAGAACTCCGGGTGGTGATGCCATACCGGTTAAGATATTTAAAGGAGAAGAAGGCGAGCGCGAGGAAGTAAAGATGTACGACCGCGATGTCTCCCAGATACCTGAAGATAAACGCGAACTTTTCCGCGTATCATGTATAGAAGGCGTTATTATCGAGTATAACCCGGCAGCGGGTCTTTGGAGGCCATATGATATGGCCCTTAGGAAAATTGCCAAGGAAAGAGGCGGAGAGGGCGTTAACAGGATATTCATGCCCTTGGGTGAAAGAGGGAAAGAGGCTAAGGATAAACGTCTTGTCACTGCCCAACTCGTCGATGATGGCGAACTTACCATAGAGCCTGTTCAGGCCAGCTATTTCGGGGCAGGTGAAGACCTCTACATGAAAAAACTGGTTGCAGAGGAAGGTACATTGGAATTTTTCGTGGATATAGCGGCTGAGAAAGCAAGAGAAGAGATGGATGAGGCCGCGGATTACGAGTTTACCATAGATGACATGAGCCTTGTACTGACGCACCTTGCCATTGATCATATGCTTTCAGAATGCGATAACGATTGGGATAGAGTAAGAGAGATGTTTGATCAAGAGAAACTGGACACTCTCGTCGGTCAGTCAAACTTTGCCGAGACCGTTCAGGAAAGATTAGGCCTTGATATTTCCGGTCTCCTGACGAACTCTTCATATATGCAGGCTGTTACCGAGGCAGTCAGAGAGTGCGTGCACCGCGAAAAGGATGCACTGGGCTTGAGGATCGCATCCCAGCCGATCAGCGTAGAGGCTACCACTCAGCTCCTGGGTACGAGGCAGAATGTCGGTCTCATATTCGACGGTATGGAGACTCCGTTTTCTGATACGGTAGCGGCCTTCCACATAGATTGCCGTAAACACCTGGGTCAGACGAACGGCAAGGTCGTAAACTTTATCGGAGTACGCAAAGACTGGTTGACTCCGGACGGAAAAGCAGCCACAAAAGCTCTCGTAGTGGACAAGAAAGGCCTTGTTAAAAAGGTCGTTTTTGAAAAACCGGTTCCATTGCAGGCAGCAGGCATATATAACCTTGAGAGGACAACAGAACTAGAGGTGCACGAGGAATTATCCAAAAAGCTTAAAAACGCGGGAATACGGGTATTCAACCCCTATGAAGAGTCTATTCCCATGGACTCAAAGTTTAAGACATACCAGAGGTGTTCCAGCGACAGCCAGCTCCTTCAGCCAATTACAGAACACTTTGGTCAGGATGAGGCCGCCAGCGCATCTTTAAGCAAGGATACGCTTACGAGCCACGTCCAGAAGATTTTAGCAGACCAGGATATGCTGACAAAAAGCAGTAAACCTAAACAGGTTGAGATCGTTATCCAGCCCGATCACGGTACAGAGGGAGTTCTGACAGAGCCCTTTACGCTTCAGGCAATGGTGAAGGGAGCGGACAGAGAAGTAGAGCTCGTGGAGGATGAAGAGCTTGCCAGGGCACTTGAACATATCAAAGCGATCGGAGATGCTAAAGACGAGGTTGTGGCAAAGGAGTGGCATGGGGATGTTACAGTTGACGGCAAAGCAGTTGTTTTCAGACTGAATGCGGCGGAGACCAAGGAAGGCTATGCCGCTACCACAGGTCTTGCGATGATAGCTAAAGAAGAGGATCAGCGCATCATCTCAGGTGAAACAGGTATGGATACTGCAGATATCAACAGTACATTATGGAACCTTCAGTACAAAGGTGAGCCTTTGAGTAGCAGACTGGGCACAGAAGGCATGAATGAATTGATAGATAATATGAAGGATGCCGCAGAAAGGGCAGCTAAGGCCTTGAAGGCAAAAGGTATTACAGGAGTGGACTTATTGCTCGATGTGAAGGAGCATAGGGGAAACATACACGTGAAGGTCGTCTTCCTTGAGGCCAACCCGCGGCCCGCGCTTTTAAATATAGCAAGCAGGATAGAACCGATAGAGCCTGGTAAAAGGATAGAGCCACTGCCTGATGTGGCCGACGGTGGTTTCTTTGAGATGGCGCATGATGCTGTTGCCGAGGCAGGCCGTTTTGCTGGAGCAGTTGAGGTCGTAGCGGCTGACAGGCCGGAAGGTCAGGTAGCCTCTATAGCGGCACAGACAAAGGCGCTCTATGAAACAGCGCTTAAAGAGGGATTTTATCCTGAGAAAAAGGTAGCTATAGGTTATGCCGGAGGCAGGATACGTGAATTCATGATGCATCCTGACATGAGGAGGTTTGACGGCCCGGCGGTTCAGAAGGCGACAGGAGGTAGAGACGCCGAAAACTGGGGGCAGATAGCGGTTCTAATCCAGGAGACCGATAGCAGTAATAAAGTAATCGCGTTACATACAGATGATCCCGCTTACATGGAAAGCACCGGCTATATACCTTCTGACAGGCCGTATATGTATCCGGGCCCTGCTGTGGACGATTTGGAATCATATTTCCAATTCGGTACAGAAATGACAAGTAGGATACTTAAATCCTTGAATTATTTACCGCCAGAAGAGTTGCGGGCGAGACAGAAAAGGGGAGAATGGATTCCGCCTGAGTCCAAATGGGTTGAGAGAAATATGAAGAGGACCATCGCACTTGTATCCAATGCCCTTGCCTCTCTCAGGACCCTAAAAGGCCCTGAAGGAGAACGCGTAGAGACCGCACTTGGAAAGCAGAATTTCAACGGTCTTAAAATATGTATTAATGGTAATGTACCGACCGGTGGTTTCTCAAGTTCATCCGCGGTAGTCGTGGCAGTCTTAAATGCGCTCAACGCCTATTATGACCTTGAGCTTTCAGATGACACAATAGTAGATGTGGCCTATAAAGCGGAGTGGGGTGTCGGCACAAAGGCCGGTGCGCTTGACCACGCTGCCATACAGAGAGGAAAGGCAGGCCAGAGTCTTCTCATATCATCCAATCCGAGCGACAGGTACAAGACCCTAAGCGTATTTCAGTTAGAGGCTGAAGGCAAACAAATCTTGTTTCCCTTCTCTGTGGATCGCGATCTAGAAACAGTGCACTGGTCGAACGGTGTATTTGCGGCTCAGGCAGTGGCAGGAGGAAGGCCGACTGCTCTTGAGGTGCGTACTATGACCGGTACTGCGGCCGCTCTTGCCGCCATACTTCTGGAGCTGCCCTTGGATACCTCATTCTTCCAGGAGATCGAAGAAGATTTGATTGAAGACGGCGAGCTTAGCTTAGAGAACCGCAAGAAGGTCCATGGGTATCTGAGGAACTTACCGACTGAGATTACGGTTGAACAGTTTCGGCAGAAGTTATATGACAAGCTTGGCTGGTATCTGGCACAACTTGGGTTAAAAGCGAATGACGAGGTTCCTGACCCGGCTTCTGGCC
>CAZKWI010000119.1:0-4924 GCA_964556455.1 uncultured Planctomycetia bacterium
CGTTTATGCTTTTTTAATTTGAGTCCTTCTTTGCTTCGAATAGTGGATTTGCTCCTATCTGTAAAAATACCCTCTTTCTTGTGGCCTTTTCGTTCCTCTTTCTTATGGTCTCTACCCTATTTTCTATGCCTGCCAATATCTCTCTTGCCCTGGTTTCTTTTCCCACAGGCCTTGCCAGCCTTAGGAAATGGTCGCATATATCTGTAAAGTCTTTTGCATAGTCAAAATAGAGGACGTTTAACCCAAGCTGCTTCATCCTGTCCACAGATCTTTTATTTGTCAAAGAAGTCGCAAGTATAGCATCGGGTTCGAGTGCAACGATCTTCTCGAAATTCACATTTATGACCTCTCCTATCTTTTCCTTCTCCATTGAGGCTTCAGGTTTCTGGCAGAATGACGTTACCCCGACGATCAGGTCGTCTGCCTCGAGCAGGTAGAGTTCTTCTGTGAGGGTGGGGCTAAGTGAGATTATCCTCTTGTAACTGGCATTTTCAGCATACGCAAGGCTGCCGACGGATAGAAAGAGACATAGAATAACAATCGTTCTTATCAATGGTTTTATCATTTTATAACCCCCTATCCAATACACAGCCGCATAGCCTGCAGTGATATTTTTCGGCCGCTAAGCCTGTGTGGCAGTCCGGGCAGGTTTTTTGTCCGTCAAGCGCCTTGGGTACTGTGCCTACCACATCGCGATAGATCTTATAGTAATAAAAGTGCTCTTTGTTCATAAACTTTATTGGCAAGGATGCCCCAGCCTCCTCAAATTCCTCATCCGTGATTCTTGAAGTGATGATGCTTCGCAGGCCTGTCATACCGGAGCCGCACTCCAAAGGTCTCTTTTTTTGCCATATAACTTCCCCGGGCAGCATATCCTCAAAGGCCTTGCGTAAGATCCATTTTCCCCAGACTTTATCGCCTTCTTTTCTTATCTTCACGTCTCTATTTATGCTAAGGGCCAAGTCATATACGCTGTGGTCCAGATAGGGCTGTTTTATATCAAGGCCGAAGTGTGTACATAAGATATTTGAACTGAAGCGCATCGTTGGGGCCATGCTTTTGATGTATTCGTCTACATTGTCCACCTCTATCATAAAGTCATATCCGGCAAAAAGTTCATCGGACCCATCCCCTGTCATGACACTATCCACACCCAGTTCCTTCAGCTTTTTTAACCCGAAATAAGCAGCGAGGTCGTTGGGGATGGCAGGATCGAAGGTGTTGAGTATCTTTATAACTTCAGGGATGGCCCCTATGGCCTCATCTACGCCTACATAGAATTTGTGATGCGCTATATTAGGATTGTTCTCGGCTACAACGCCGGCAAATTTGAGGTCTTCGGCGCTGTGGTTCAAGCTTACTGTAACGGCGATGGCTTTTATAGGGTTTATGCTCGCTACGATGGAAGAATCGAGCCCACCGGAAAAAAGAATGCCGTTGGCTGGATCTTTCTGCACCGATCCTGTCAATCTCTCCCGCAATAGAGAGGCCAGATTTTCCATATCAGCTCTTTTCTTGTTTTGTGAGGAAGCGGCTATAACCATAAGAGAGAAGCTATTAAGACGCTGACTTCGGCTACCTCGCTCACCGCTCCTGTGGTGTCGCCGGTCATCCCGCCGATCCTCTTTTTGATATACGATATAAAGAGAAATATAATAAAAAGGCATGCCCAAAAGATGACTATGCCTTTAAACCCTGCCAGGAATACAAAAACCGCCAGGCTGACCGCCCCGCCGATCAATAGCGACCCTTTTTTTGCGTGTTCGATAAAATGGCGCGCTTTGCCTTCGTTTCTTGCGTATTTGGAGACGGTGCACGCAAAGACCTGTGAGTATCTTGAAAATACAGACATCAATATAAGGGCTCTCCATAGGAGGTAATCGGGCATCCCGGCTATTGTTGTGAATTTCAAGAGAAGTATCGATACTATTCCCAAGACACCCATTGCCCCTACATGGCTGTCACGCATGATCTCCAGGGCCTTCTCCCTGGGTCTATTCCCGTATAAACCATCGGATGTGTCGGCAAAGCCGTCAATATGCAACCCACCGGTCAGTATGATCGATGCAATAAGTATTACACCAGATTGTAACAAGTGGGGCATAAAACCTGAAATAGCCCACAGTAATGCCAGTGCCATCCCAATAATAAGGCCGATCACAGGGAAGAATGTTAGTGAGCGCCCAAAATCACTGTTTTTTACTCCCCCTTTTATTTTTACAGGCAGTATAGTTAAAAACTGGAGCGCTATAAGAAAAGGTTTCATATTCTCTTCCTTTTTGATACAGAAGCGCTTTCAAATGTCGCCATTTTGGTCAATATCTTGATGCCGGCCTCAACCATGCCTATTCCAAGGGCCGCTCCTGTTCCTTCACCCAGGCGTAATCCAAGATCCAATATAGGGGTTATCCCGATATGTGAAAAGACCGCCTTATGGCCCTTTTCCACAGAAGAGTGCCCGGCTATCATATAATCTTTTGTCCTGGGTTCTAAAACGTATGCTATCAAGGCGCCTGCGCCTGAGATAAACCCATCTATAACTACAGGCCTTTTTTTGGAGGCGGCGGCCAGTATCACCCCTGCAATGCCCCCTATCTCAAAACCACCCACTTTGGATAAGACATCCAAAGCATCGTTCGCCTCGGGCTTGTTCACAACTATGGCCTTTCTTATGGTCTCCACCTTCTTGGAAAAGGTATTGTCGTCTATGCCGGTTCCCCTTCCTGTAACATCTTTCACAGGAACGCCTGTTACAACTGCGGTTATGGCGCTTGACGGCGTAGTATTGCCTATGCCCATGTCACCCGTTCCTATTATATCGATACCTTTAGCCCACTCATTCTCAAAGACCTCTATGCCCGCCTCGATGGACCTTACCGCCTCATCTTTTGTCATCGCGGGCCCTTTTGTCATATTCTTAGTGCCGTGCGCGACCTTCTTATCAATAAAGGTCCTGTGTTCGGAGTCCGGGGTACTCAGCTTAGCGGCTACGCCCATGTCAACCACGACCACCCTGGCGCCGACATGTTCTGCCAGTACGTTTATACCTGCACCGCCGTTTACAAAATTATAGACCATCTGAGGGGTGACCTCTTTGGGAAAAGCGCTTATACCCTCTTCTGTAACGCCGTGGTCACCGGCCATTGTGAATATAACTTTATTATTAAGAGAGGGTTTCTCATTGCCTGTTATCTCAACTACCCTAATTGCCAGCTCTTCCAGGCAGCCAAGCGACCCCTGGGGCTTTGTAAGGCCGTCCAGCCTCTTTTTGGCCTTCTCTCTTAAACTGCCGTCTATTTCCTCTATCCTGCTTAAGGTTTCCTTGAGCTTATCCATCATCTACTCCTGTCATTCCCGCGTAAGCGGGAATCTACACCCTCGTCATTGCGAGGAGCGATATTGTCTAGGTCTAGGCGACGAAGCAATCTAGGCCGCCTCTTTTATCTTTACCGGTATCCCCGCGTGCATCGAATATACTGTGTCAGCGCTTTGTGACATGACCTGGTTTGCTGTGCCCGCGAGATCCCTGAAACGCCTGGCAAGCGGGTTGTCAGGGACTATGCCTCCCCCAACCTCGTTTGAAACTATAATAACGGTGGAATCGGCAGACTTTGATGCCTTTGCTATGGATCTGATATTATTCTCGATGGATCTATCTTTCAAGTTCTCAGATATGAGGTTTGTTATGAGAAGCCCGAGGCAGTCTATTATCACCACATCGGCGGCATTCTTGCGCTTTGAGAGTATCGGCGCAATATCGGTCTTCTCTTCTATGGTTTTCCATGAACTCGGCCTGGAGTTCTTGTGGAGGGCTATCCTCTTTTTCATTTCGCTGTCCTGCGGCTTGAGCGTTGCTATGAATAGGACCTTCTTAGAGATCTTCTTTGCCAACTCCACTGAAAGCCTGCTCTTGCCGCTCCGTGCCCCGCCTACTATAAAAATGAATTTCTTCATATCCCTAAATATCCCTAAGATTATGGGGACAGATCACTGGCAATAGTTAACCATCTATGTGATCTGTCCCCACCATGGTAACACTCGCAGTCTTCACTTCGATATCCCAGAACTTATCGAGCCCCATCTTCTTTAGCTTCAGGAGGATTATGCGTATCGGCCCGCCGTGGCTTACTATTGCCACGGTCTTACCTGCACTATCTTTAGCGATATCCTTGAACGTCGCAAGCACTCTTTTTGCAAAGCCTCTAACACTCTCGCCGCCGGGCACCTTCAGGCTCTTTGGGTTCTCCATCCAGGTCTTATAGATATCAGGGTATCCCTTTTCAGCCTGTTCAAAGGTGAGCCCGCAGAGCCTGCCAAAGTCTATCTCACGCAAGCCCTCATTCTTTATAACGTAGTTATTCCTGAACGTCAGCATCGCGGTCTGCATAGTGCGCAATAGGTCACTCGAATAGACCTTATCCACCTTAAGCTTCTTAAGTTTTTCGTGCAGGCGCCTTGCCTGTCTTATCCCTCGCCCGCTCAAAGGCGCGTCGCAATGACCGCAGTATTTATTCTGCTCGGTAAAGCCGGTTTCGCCGTGCCTTACAAGTATCAGCTTCTTCATAAAAAAAATAACCCTCGATCGTTCGATATCGAGGGTTGCACCCTGTTTTACTTGACCCTGATTGCTTATCGCGGTTCCCGCAAGAAACCCGATATCTTCTTTTACAGGCAGGTCTTCTGACTCTTGGCTTATCCTACTCGCCGCACCTTCCCGTCCAAAGACAGTGGTAAATCGCGGCTTTCGTTCCAATCACAGCGGCGGGGCCGTAGCTGCTCTTACAGCTTTCCCTATTATGCCTTTCGGCGCCTGTATTATGTGAAATTATTATATGTTATTAATAGGCGAGTGTCAATAAATTATTGTCATTGGTAATGCAAATACTTTTACGCGATAGCATAATAGCACTCCTCCGGATTAAGC
>CAZKWI010000120.1:0-4800 GCA_964556455.1 uncultured Planctomycetia bacterium
ATTGAAAGAACAAGCTCAATCAAATACGAATTTACACAATATTCAGTATATCACCGCAAAATATATTTATATTGCTTATAGCAGCTATAAATGGTATAATATCTAAGTTATACATAAGGGTTCTAACAAGGGGGAGTTAACCGAGTGGGGTTTAATATAGCCCGTACTCGGTTTTTTATTTTATACAGAGACTTTATATGAAAAAGCATAAAAAAGACAAAATAATAACATTTATGAGCTATAAGCACTCCATGCTTACCAAGGCCATGTCCTGCCTACTTGTCTTCACTTTTATAGTTAGCAATGTTAATCATAGCTATGCTGAAAACAGCACTCTCCGCAGAATAAGAGAGAATCTGGCTGTAGAAGAAGCGCTGAGGGCGGCGTTTAGCCAACCCGGCCATATCGTAGTTAATGGCAATAAACTGCGCATAGTTCCATTGACACCGGAACTTATGCTGGAAAAACAAGACGACGCTTTTAGGCTTCAGGACTCAATTGCCGCAGACGTCGTCTGGGAAAAAGAACGCGATGTTATCGCAGTTGCCCAGGGACGAACAGACGGCCCTATAGCATTTAATCCGGAGCTAAAGTGCAGCTTTGCTGTATTGGATGAAAGTGAGGTAATGGTAGGAATAGCATTCTTCAGCTCATATGATAAACGTGATGGGTATGTCTATCTTGAAACTTTCGCGGTATCTCAAGAATTACACGGCTCACCTGTAGCGTCATGGCTGTTACTGTATTCATTGCGCCAGGCCCAGAAACAGGGCTTTACAGCCGCATCATGGATTACCCGCGAAAAACTAGATAGCGCTGAGAAAGCTGGTGTGCAAGGCGCTTCTGCCAGGGCCGTAGATTTTTATGAAAAGATAAGAGCAAAAAGAGATGAAGAAAAAGGTAAAAACGGACGTATTCCCCCCAAAGAAGAGACAGGCGATGATAGGGGACTTGCCTGGGATATAAAACCGGGTAAGTGGCACATAGCGTACAGAATAGACCTTACTCAACAGGGGTTATCTACTCTGCATGATCGTTTTGAGGGGAAATACAAGCCTAGCTCGGCCACTATTTCAACAGCCAACTCTGCCAGAACGAGCACCTCTCGCACTTCGTCATTATTATCATATTCACAATTAGATTTTACTCTACATGCCGAAGGCTATGAAGATCTCCTATGGAAGCTTCTTGGACAAGACGATGCGCTCTTAAAAATAAGACGCGAAGAGCTTGGCTGGATGCCGTTTGAGAATGACAAGGCCTACGAAAGATTTTTGGAATATGCCGAGTTAAAAAGATACTATACAGGCAACTTTGAGGAGCTTATTGATCCGAGAATCCTAATGGTAGGATATAACGGCGCTGCGGCAATTGTGCTGGGACTGGTAATGCAACATAGGGACAATGGGCAGTATGTTATATTTTCTGATACGACTGAGATAGCATTACGTAGAGAATTCAGAGAGGCAGTTAATGATTATGCGTTTCATCAGGAGTCAGACCCTAGAGTACAAATGGCCAGATTTGAGGAAAGATTCCCTGTAAGTGATTACGTTCTTATCCCATCTTTTGTGTCTCGTTATCCGATTGCCGCTGATGAGTTACCTGATCGCAAGAAAGGTGAAGTGCCTTTATTGAACAAAGTAAAGGCTATTCGCTCGAAACACAGGTCTTTCAAAGAGGAAAAAGAGTGGCGGGAGACATGCTGGTCGCCTGATTCAGAGGACGCTTTACTCCGCACCTCTCACAGGAATTTCCCTGAGGTAAAGAAAGATGAATCAGGCAACGTTTTGGCAAAAACGATCCAAGGGCAGACTTTGGCTAAATGGGCAGATGAGTATAATGTAAAGCGCGTCCAATCTCAATATGACGATGAGTACCTGAGGCACCTTATAGCCTGGATCATAGAGCTTACTTACGCGGCTAAGTACTTAAAACAGAGACGCTTGGTGCATTGTGATTTCGGTCCGCATAACGTTATGATAGAGGATGGAACTCTCAGGCCTATAGTGATAGATTTTGACGGCGTTGAGCGCGGTGATGGGGCTGAGCACGTTGTATTGGAGGCGCTTAATGCGACTTTGGTTGAGCTTATTCAAGAAAGGATCTTAGCGCAGAATCTTGTATATGATAAAGAATGGCAGTGGGAGATGATGCCCGGTTTTCTACGGGATATCTACGGAGACGATACACTTACGGAATATTTTGTCTTTGATGAAGAAACAAGCCAGACTCGCTATACAGACGCAAGAAAGCTCAGGACAGACCTTACCCGATATTACAAGCGTAAATGGCAAACTAGCCCTCCGGCCCGCACTTCTACCGTTTCGACAAATGAGAAATTCTACGCAAAGGCACAAGAGGTCTTTGGCCTTGGAGGGCCGAGAAGCCCGGAGGACTTCAACCCTGAGCGCCATAGGGTGTGGGAAGAAGAAAGATGGCGTATTGTTGAGAAATTCTTCAGGTCAAATGATATTTCACCATATGCCATAAAGACCGAACCCCTCCAAAGTACCATAATGGTATCGAGCACAGATGGATGCAGTATTGATTGCGGTTTCTGCCTTGCAGATGCTTCTCCCAAAAATACGACTTATATAAACGCCCAACATCTTAGTTCGTTTTTGTCAAGCCTAGAGGAGCATTATGAGAATCTTTGGCCCCTGATATATATCACCGGAGGTGAGCCCACCTTCCATATGGGGCATTTTCTTGGCCTTCTGGACGAAGTGGGCGGTTGTGTCGCCGGAATAGCCACAAATGCCTGGTTTGTTACTCATCCGGGAAAAGCGAGTGATTTTATTAAAAATTTAGGCTCAAGGCTTGATTCTCTTGTTTTTGGAGGGTTTTTACTGGCTCACGATTCAGAACATCCGGACTGGGTAAATGGGGGACGGCTAAGAAAGAATAGGGACTTTATAAATGCCGGTATAAAAGCCACTAGGAATGCTTTTGCTTTTGCCAATGTAGGGCTGGCTTGTTTAAGAGGCGACGACCCAGATGAGGAGGCAAGGATCATCGCTGAACTGCTCTCACAATTGGATGAAACGTATGAGCCAGAAAAAGAAAAAGAAAAGAAAAAAGATACACAATGGATAGACCGTTACAAGACGTATAATTCGCTTCAGAGCACTCGAAGCATAAGGTACCGTGTAACTCCGCTCGATTTTGAAGGAAAAGGATTTCTTTCTATGGGTAACGAAGGCTATGTGCCAGCGCCCTATAGCGAAGAAGATATTAAGAAAATCGAAAGCGCGCCATCCGATCTATGGGGCTTTACAAGCAATATTAGTATAGCAGCAGACGGTATCGTAGTGCCTTTTGGGTCGCTCATGATGAATCCCAAGCCCATCCGCCTTACGAAAATATCCAGAGAAGACGCCCTCGATCAACTGCTTGAGAAGATGGAGCGCGACCCGATCGCTTTCTCATGTTTTGATAAGGATGCGTTTGTAAAACTGCTTGATCTTTCCAGAGAGTTCGACAAGATAAATGGCTTCGATTATACCGATAGGGTAATAAGGACGCCATTATTTTTGCGTAAAGAAGGGGATGATCCCATCGAATCTGCACGGACTTCCCGGACAAAGATAGCATACTGGCTTTTTATCAATCCTGAGCGAAAGCTCTATATTACGCTGCGGTTTCTCCAGGAAAAAGCCAAGGAGAGAGCAGGAGGCGACCGTATAGAGATAGCAGATGGCGTATATCATGATTCAACTCCGGATAGAGTCTATGAAGCTGCTAGAGCTATGGTTGACAAAAGGTCAGAAAAACCCCTACCCATAGATCAGTCTCCCCTTAAGCCTTTTGACGTAGACTCACAGCACAACAGAGCAGTCCGTAGCGCTGTATAGCGGAGAGAAGGTCCTGCAGGAATGAAACCCCTCACCTTACATACTATTGACTCTATGCTATAATATGCATATAATATTAGTAGTTATCAGGAGTGTGGTATGACCAAAGACCGCAGAGAAAAGGTACAGGAAGAGATCATTCCCTCTCTCCAGAAAATACAGGATAGTCATGGTTACCTGCCAAAAGAGGCTATAGACGAACTGGCAGAATTAACCCGCATACCGGTAGCTAAAATTTATGGCGTAGCGACATTCTATTCGGGGTTTTTCCTGAAGCCGCATGGTAAGTATTCAATAAAGCTGTGCAGGGGTACAGCCTGCCATGTAAAACAGGCACCCGAGATCCTGTCCGCTATCTCTGAGCATTTAGGCATAAGTGATGGTGAAACTACCGACGACATGCTGTTTTCTCTGGAGTCCGTAGCTTGTCTCGGTACATGTTTTTTATCTCCTGTCATGCTGATCGGAGACCAATACCACGGCAAATTAACCCCCCAGACTGCTATAGAGATATTAAAAAGTATCGCTAAAGAAAATAAGGCAAAGCGTGGTCGGACTAAATAATAAGATCAAAAGCCTACAGCAAGTTCGTGCTAAATTAAAAGCTAAGCTGCCGAAGCGCGCTGTACGTATATGCGCTACAGGCTGCAGGGCATTGGGGGCATTAGACCTCTATGATGCCTTTAAGAAAGAATTAAAGAGGGCAAAGCTCCAAAAGAAGGTAGCGCTTATAAAGACCGGCTGCCAGGGGTTCTGTTCCGGGGCGCCCCTTTTAAGCGTAGACCCGGATAATATACTCTATGTAGGGGTAAAGATAGAGGATGTCAAAGAGATCGTAAATACAACACTCATTGAAGGCAAGCCTATCGAAAGGCTTTGTTACCGGGATAATAATAAACCTGCGCTGGATTCCTCAAAGATCCCGTTTTTTTCATCCCAAAAA
>CAZKWI010000121.1:0-4760 GCA_964556455.1 uncultured Planctomycetia bacterium
GCGGGAATGACATGGTTTTGAGCTTGTCTCCGCGTAAAACATTATACATCACCTTCAGAAGTGTCCCCGAAGGGGATATTTCCGAAGGTAATTTTGAAAACGTCCCTAAACGCCGCTGCGTCCTAAACTATCAGGCGAAATACCCTGCGTATGTCAATAATCCACCCAAAATAACCACGATCACAAGATGGACCGCTAAAAGCGTCTTCTTGCCTACGTAGGCATCCGTAAATTTGGCCACAGACTTCGGGAACATAATGAGCCAGGCACCTTTTACAATGCCACCCCAGCCGTAGATCGTTATAATAACGGCAAGGCTCGCTTCCCATACATTATGGAACAAAACTATTACAAGACCTAAAAACAGGGCAAATACCCCGCCAAGATAGACCAGGGCGGCATTCTTGGAAAAATCCTTCATCACCTTCCGGTATATCTTTCGGTTAAGCAGTACGCCTAACCCTATGATCATCAAAGCCGGCCCCAGCATCCTGGAAAAGAAGATCGTGGTCAGGTCCATAACAAGCCTCCTTTCGTTCTGTTACCACCGCTTGAATTGCGCTACTTTAAAAGCCCCGATACCAACTGACTTACGGTCTTTCCGTCGGCGGTTCCCTTGGTCTTCGCCATAACCTCCTTTATTACCCTGCCCATCTCTTTCTTGCTGGAGGCCCCGGTCTCGGCTATCACGTCCTTGATCAGCTTCTCGAGCTCCGCCTTAGGCATCTGTTTCGGCAGGAAGGCTTCCAGGATCACGAGCTCGCGTTTCTCTTTCTCCGCCAGGTCGGACCTGTCCCCTTTTTCGAACTGCTCAATCGAGTCCTTATGCTGTTTGACCTGCTTCTGTATAACCTTTATTATATCCGCCTCCTTAAGCTCCTCTTTCTTCTCTATCGCAAGATTATTCATATCGCTCTTTAACATCCTGAGGCAGGAGACCTTCTCTGCGTTCTTGGCCTTAAGCGCCTCGGTAAGCTCCTTGTCGATCCTCTTTTGCATCATATCCTACTCCTTTCATCTGAAACTTTCTGTAATATCATTACGCCTGAGACTAGTATAACCAGTAGAATACCCAGGGCTATCCTGTACCTCAACGCTCCTAAAGGCTCCAGGAAATAAGCCGTCAACCCCCAGATCAGAAAGCCTATAAAGGCGAGATTTGAAAGAAGGCCCAGTATGCCGAAGACCTCGCCCATCGTGTCCTTTGGGAAAAGCTCTATGATCATTGCCCTCCCCGCTACCCTTACCCCGGCGAAAGAAAGCGCTACCAGAGGTCCTATGCCCCAGAAAAGCGGCTTACTGAAACATAACACCGCGGAGAGCACCCCGGCACAGCAGATAATGACTGCCAGGCTGAGGGCTTTCTTGGCGCCCATCCTGTCGGATAGGACCCCGGTCATTATCGCGCCGATGATAGAAAATACCGTCGAGAGTATATAGAGCGATATTATCTCTGAGTCCGTAAAGAAAAATACCTTCTTGAGATATACGGACATAAAGATAAATACCGCGTTCACCACGTTTATTATTATAAATATCGCCAGAAAGAAAAAGAATAGATCCCTGGAGTCTCTTATATCTCTTAAGGTCTTGAGCAGTTTTGCTACGGCCTCTTTTGTTATGTTAAGCTTTGATCCCTGTATCTTCCGGGCCTTACTGTCTTTTATAAAGATAAAGCAAGGTAACGCGAATATCAGAAAAAATGCTGCCGTTGGTATGAATGTGGCCTGATACCCGAACCGCAATGCGAACGGCCGTACGGCCAGAAGGCCCAGTATGGTCCCGGCATAGCTCAAAGAGACGCCGTACCCTGAAACCCTGCCTATGGATCCCTCATCTGCCACATACGCTAGAAGGGCGTTATAGAAGACCGCCCCTGAGAGAAGATATCCGAAATTTGAAATACAGAATAGCGCGATACCCATGGCAAGGCTCTTCGTTAATCCGATAACGGCAAGAGACGCAACGCTCAGCGTAGTGAATAATATCAGGTACGGCATCTTTTTCTCGCGCCTGTCTGATATTGCGCCAAGCACGGGCATGGACAGAGCCGCCAGGAACATCGATACGCCCAGAGCAGTGCCATAGACTATATCCGGCGCCCCTTTCTCGACAGTAACCCACAGGGCAAAAGAGAACGCCAGGACATTCATGCCGAATATCGCGTTGGCAAAGTCGTAAAGGGCCCAGGAGAATATCTTTAACCCTTTGCCCGGCGTCATAAAAGCTCTCCTATTTTTTTCATGACAAAGCTTCTCGCATTGTTTATGATCCCTTCATCTATCGGGTCGTCCGTAACCTTATCAAAAAAGAAGGCGCTGCCTATCTTTACCGAAACAGGATGCGGCCTGAAGAATATTCTGCCGGGCGGGTATGCCTCGAATGCCCCTTTTATTCCGACAGGGACTATCGGCGCACCGCTCTTAAGGGCCAGCACCGCTATACCCCTTCCCGCTTCCTTCTGTTTGCCGTCATACGATCTCACGCCTTCGGGGAATATGCCGAGTATACGCTTTTGATCCAGGGCCTCGAGAGCGCACTTTACAGAACCGTTCGCCGGGATAGAGCCGCATACGTAATGCACCGGCTTTAAATACCACTTCTCGCAGACCTCTTTCTTTGCGATCCAGCTGATCCTGGGCGGCACCGCCACCTGTATTACCATGGGGTCCAGATAGCTCGTGTGGTTGGCCACGACGATAAATGGCGCGCCCTCCGGCAAATTCTTCCTGCCTTCGACTTTCAGAGAAAAAAAGGTACACGACAGGATCCAGGCCGCGCTTTTGAAAAAATTGAACAGGATATTACTTAATATCGTCTTCATACAGGGCGTCCAGCATACGGCTGTACTTCGCGGTGACCATCCTTCTTTTTATCTTTAAGGTCGGGGTCAGCTCTCCCCGGTCCTGGGTAAAGTGTTTATCCAGGATGATCGTTTTCTTCACTCTAGCAAAAGGCGGCAGGTCTTTCTGTTTCTCATCTATCCTGCGCTGTATGAATTCCTGTATGACATCTGACCTTACCAGGTCGGCCATCTTTTTGAAGCTGATATTCTTGAACTCCGCGTACTTTACCAGGTTCTCAAAATCAGGTATTATAAGCGCGGAGATGAACTTCTTCTTATCGCCGTAAACGAGTATGTCCTCGATATACCTGTCGGCCTTTATAAGCGTCTCTACTTCCGACGGAGCGACATTTTTCCCGCCGCTTGTGACTATTATGTCTTTCTTTCTGTCCGTTATCACAAGAAAGCCGTCTTTGTCGATATGACCTATGTCGCCGGTATGGAGCCATCCGTTTTCAACCGCCGTGTCCACGGCGCCGTATGGATTAAAATATCCCTTCATGATATTAGGACCCCTGGCCAGCACCTCTCCATCAGGGGCGATCCTTACAGTTACGCCCTCCAGCGGCAGGCCGACAGTGCCGGCCCTGTAATTATCAGGCCTGTTCACGGTTATAACAGGGGAACTTTCTGTCAGGCCGTAGCCCTCGAGTATCAATATATCAAAACTTAAGAAGAAGTACGCCACTTCCTTTGAAAGCGGTGCGCCTCCTGAGACAAAAAATCTCAAATTCCCTCCGAGAGAACTCTTTAGCTTCTTCGATATTTTACCGGTCACTAAAAGCTTCTGGATCCGGAGATAAAAGGGCGGCCTTTTTCCTCTCAACCTCATCAACATACAGGCCCTTCCGACCCTGTAGCCCCAGAAGAATATGTTCTTGCCTGCGCCGCCTTTAGTTATCACCTTATTAAGGATCCCTGCGTAAAGCTTTTCGAAAAATCTTGGGACGCCGTAGATGAGTGTCGGGGAGACGGCCTTGGCGTCGGCCATTATCGTATCACGGCTCTCGGCATAGGCGATCTCGGCGCCGCATATGAGCAGTGTATAATACCCGGCCATGCGCTCAAAGACATGGCTCAGGGGCAGGAAAGAAAGGTAGCGGTCGTCAGGGCCTATATGCATAGCCGCTTCCGAGGCCCGACAGTTTGATATGAAGTTCTTATTTGTGAGCATGACCCCTTTGGGAGCGCCTGTTGAGCCGGATGTATAGATAATGGAGACCAGGTCCTCCTGCCTCAGCATCTTCAACCTGTCCTCAAGGGCCTTAAGATATGCCTCCGGATTTTCTTCTGCGATAAATTTATCAAACCTTATAACCAGCGGATCCAGGTTTGGCGTATCCTCAAAAGATATCACTCTCTTCAGGGGGGTGTTACCGGCTATGGACAAGACCTTCTGGAGCTTGTCAGGGTTTGACACAAATATATATTCTGCGCCTGAATCTTTGAGTATGTACTCTATCTCTTTGGGGGTGCTTGTAGTGTAGATTGGGACGGTCACGGCCCCGCATGAAAGGGTGGCAAGGTCTGCGTATACCCACTCAGGACGGTTCTCCGACATTATGGCGATCCTGTCGCCTATCTTAACGCCGGCTTTGAGAAAAGAGCAGCCGCATTTTTTTATAATGTCCCCCAGCTCGGCCCAGGTAACATCCTCAAATACGCCTTCAGCCTTGTATTTTAATACTGTCTTCTGGGGATGATCTTTGATGCGGCGGTCAACTATCGAAATTATGGTATCCATCTAGAAAGGCAGGGATCACTTTTTGGGCAAGTCATCTTTATTTGAGCCCTCATCATCTTTTGTGGCCTTTTTAAATTCCTTTATCGCTTTTCCGAGCGATTTGCCTATCTCAGGCAGCTTTGCTGCGCCGAAGATAATGAGGACTATCAGGAGTATTATGATAAGTTCCTG
>CAZKWI010000122.1:0-4746 GCA_964556455.1 uncultured Planctomycetia bacterium
AAGTATTTGTTGCTTTTTATTGCTCTCTTTTGACTGACGCTAGCTTATCTTCGTTTTCTTTCTTGGCAGACTGGAGTTTCTTTTCATATTTTTTGCTGGTTGATTTAAACTGGCCCTCGCATTCCTTCTCCAGGGCCTTTATCTTTGCGTCCTGTGTCTTGCATATCGTATACTGTTTATCCAGTTCCTTTCTCCTGGCGCTTAACTCACCTTCTAACTTTTTCTTCTCGGACTTCAGTTGCATACCTGACTGTTTCCTTGAAGCAGAAGCCTCTTTCAGCTTCTTCTGCAGGGTGGCTATCTTATTCTTGAACCCGGATTCGATCTTTGCCTTCAGGCGGTTTTTGGTATCCGAGTCTCTTTCATCCAGGAGTTTTGAAAGTGACTCGTAGGCCTTTTTCTCCTCTGTCAGTTCGACCTTCAGGGCGGCCACATCCGTGATCAGGGCCTCTCTGGCCTTCTGCAAGGTCTTGACTTTCTCAACGAGGACCTCGCGCATGCCTTTAGCCTTCTCGTATTCTTCTTTCAGGGACTCTATTTTTTTCCTAAGCTCCAGATTCTTTGTAACGAGCTTATCGTACGATTCACTTTTGACCTGTGAGACCTCCTCATCCCATGGCCAGGCAGAGACATCCTGAGGCATCATAAAACCCATAACAAGCATCATAAACAGTGTGCACTTTATAGTTTTCTTATGCATAGCGTCACTCCCTTATTCCCCTTATCGGTTTTGGCATATCTTTTTCCAACAGGAAAAACTTCTCACCCGTGACTATCCTCGGCGTAAGGAATACTACCGTCTCTGTGCGCCTTACGTCATCTGAGACCTTTTTAAAGGCGTGCCCCAGAATGGGCAGGTCTCCCAGAAACGGTATCTTATTTACTGACTGCGTTTTATTATCTTTTATTAAGCCCGCTATGATCACCGTAACACCGTCTTTCACCATAACCGTCGTCTCTGCGTTGGCTGACTTAACTACTGGAACAGCGCCTGAGGCCTGGGCGGCACCGCCGTACCAGGTGGATATGGAACTTACATCAGGCTTGATGAGGAGGTTAACAAATCCATCTTCATTGATCGTGGGCGTAACGCTTAAAGAGACTCCCACATCCACCCATTGATAGGTCTTGGAACTCGTTGTCGTACCCCCTGAGGCTGTGGTCGTGGTCTCTTCTTCATACGGCTGTTTTTCAATAACCTCGATCTTCGCCTCTTTGCCCTCTTTTACCATAAGATGAGGATTTGATATTATCCGCGTATCCGTTATGGTATCGAGAACCTCAAGCACTATGTCAAGGTCACCGCTTGAGAGGGTATCCACGGTTATCTTGCCAAAGGCAGTCAGACTCATAGGCAGTGTAACCTCAGGCATAATGGTATACGGCGTAGGGGCAGACGGGTACCTTAACTGCCACAGCTTGTCCCAGTCTATCCCCCACTGCATGGTATCGGCTAAGGTCACTTCTACGATCTTTGCCTCAATGAATACCTCTCTTGATTTCCTGTCAAAGGCCTTGACCATCACTTTTATTTCCTCTATCTTGTGGGCGAGATCCGTAACGATCAATGTGTTGGTGCGGACGTCTGTCCTTATGGTGCCAATATCGGCGGTCAGGGCCTCGGCCATCTCGTCTTTGACGTCTTCTATGTCCGCGTATTTAAACTCAAAGACCTTTGTCACTGTCGGCAGGATCCTTGTGATGGTGGGTATCTCCTGCTGCTCTATAATTATATCCATCTCCTCTAGCTTCTCTGGCGTATCCACTACGATCATCGTTCCGGTCGAATCGTCGAAGATAATTTTGCCGATCTCGCTTTTGACATTGCCCAGCATCGTGCCCACGTTCGTGGGGGAGGCGTACTTCAGCTGATAAACTATAGTCTGCCTTTCGTCATAAAAATTCACCCCGTGCAGTGCCTTATACTCATCATTTGAGATTATTTTTATTACATTGCCGTGCACCTCATAGGCAAGGTTGTTCAAGGAGAGGACTATTTCAAGGGCATCACCTATGGTAACGTCATTTATAAGCAGGTTGACCGGGCCTGCGACACTCTTACTGGTCACTATATTAAGGTTACCCTCTGTCGCAAGAAACTTAAGGAAATGAACAACATCCATATCCCTTATATCAAGCGATATCTCGACCTCCAATCCCGGGAATTCATAATCTGAGATGACGGCCTGCGGCATATCCTCTTTTACCTTTTCAACCGTCTCCTCGGCGCACAGAGGGTGCAGGGGACATATCAGGAATAAGGCTAATATCACTACTGCCCAGATCCCTGATCCCCGAGTCCTTATCCCTATCATAAAAGCTCCATCACTTCTTCTTCGTAGATGATCTCAACCTTGTTCCTTAATATAGTCTTTACCTTAACACCTGTTGCGCCTATTAGCTGGCCTTCCTTAAGAAAATATATCTTGCCGGTTCCCTCGTCCTCTATCATGACCTTCGGGACTACCCCCCAGGCTATCCCCTTTACCTTCAGGCCCGCTGTCTTTTCCTTCAACCTGTCTAAAGCGGGCCTCGGCTGAAAGACACTGACCTTTTTATCGGTCTTGGGGGCGGGTTTGAATATGTCCCTTTTGCCTGAGGCCTTCAGGTAATAGGACACCTCCCTGAAGGGTTCGATCTCCCTTCCCATTACTTGAGGCACCTGTGTCTTCGAAAGAGCGCTCGTAAGGGTCGCTACGTCAGGCCGCCTGTTTATGGCAACATGTAGAACCAGTATAGTAACCACGCATAAGACAGCCATCAGCGCTTTGTTTATAAGTGCGGGCTCTATCTCGCTTAACTTCTTTTCTGAAAAAGCAGCCGGCGGCTTAATCTTCAACTTCGCAAAAAACATCTTCAGTTTTGGTATTGATGTCGGCAACTCAGAGCGTATCGACTTGGCCTGAGTACGCGGCTCCACCGGGGCATTCGGCCCTTTTTGTATAATGTTGAATAATTTCTCTTCCGGTGAAACATTGCCGTTTGTCATATTAAACCGCTACCTTTACTTCTTTTTGGATCAGGTCCTGAATGACGTTTTTATCAACCGTGTCCTTCGAGTGCATCACAAGGTATTCCAGGGCATCGTGGCACAGGATCGCTATCTTCCTCGGGTAGCCTTGAGTGTAATTATAGATCGCGTTTATCGCCTTATCTGTAAAAAGCGGGTACCTTGACACGTAACCTGCTTGTTTAAGCCTGTAATTTATCAGTTCTCTGGTCTCACTTTCTTCCAGGGGGTTGATAACATACTTTAGTGCGATCCTGTCCCACAGGTTCTTAATACTACTTATGCGCGGAAGGAGTTCCATCTGGCTCATAAGAACTAGCTGAAGGATCTTATATTCGTTCGTCTCGTAGTTAAGCAATGAACGCAGTATCTCAAAGCAGGGGTCGATGAGTTTTTGGGCCTCATCGATTAATAGTACGACCGTCTGCTTTTGTTCAACACCTGTTTCGAAAAGGAACTTCTCAATAGCCTTCATGTAATCCAGCTGTGTCGGCCCGGATCCGTTTGAAGACTCTACCGAAAGATGAAACCTGTCTGCAAGGTCACTTAAGAACTGTAGCCCTGATTCATACATGGGATTTAAAACCATCGCCATATCCACTCTTTCATCTGCTTTTATAAGCTGAGAGAGTTTTCTGCTTAACGTAGTCTTGCCGGTACCTACCTCACCCATGATTAAAGAGGCTCCCCTTTTTAATTCGATGGCGACCCTCACCCTGTAGAGGGCAGATCTATGCTCTCTTGACTGATAGAAAAACTGAGGATCCGGACTTGTTGAAAACGGCTCTTTATCTAAACCAAGGATCCTATAGTAACTCATATTATATTCCTATCAGTGTTTTACGGATAAGGCGAAGCGAATACCCTTCCGCTACGAGTTCTGATATTTTAGCAAGCCTTTCTCTTATCTCCACTTCATCATACATACGCACGTTGCCGTGCTTTGTTATAACTGTGAATAAACCGAAGTTAGTATAATGATTAACTGTCTGGAAGGAGATACCGTGTCTGTCTACTATCTCTTTGGCTGTAATAAGTTTCTTATTCATGTAGGCTCATCGACTTATTGTAGTTACCATAAGTACTATGAGTTACCATAAGTGCCACATTTGCCATATCTAAATACAAATTCATTTGACTTCTACTTATGGTAACTACCATATTTACTTTTGTTACCAAATATACCACATCTTCTTCCATTTGTCAAATTTTTTTGTATTTCGCAGAAAGATATGGTATATTTTAACTACTAAGAAAGGAGGCGTAATAATGAAAAAGTTTCTAGTCATTGTAATTGTTTTACTTTTTACAGCGTCGTTGGTAACTACTGATGTCGAAGCACAAGATCAGGCCCACATCAAGGCTGAGATACGCAGGCACAGGAATGCTATAAAAAAACTTGAAGGAAAATTGGGCGGTATGCAAGGTGGGGGCGAAGATTACGAAGGCGAATATGTTGATGAAGTAGACTACTCGGATGACACGGGATACTCTGAGGAAACCGGATATTCAAATGAAGGTGGATATACTCAAGGAGAAGGCCCAGAAGGAAGACCAATGCCACATCCGGGAAGAGATCTCAAACCCGGTATGAAAAAAGGACACGGGCCTAAGAAAGGTCCGCATCAAGGTCGGGGACCCGGACTGAAGAAAGGCCACGGCCCGAAGAAGGGTCCAGGCTTGAAAAAAGGACACGGGCCTAAGAAAGGTCCGCATCAAGGTCGGGGACCCGGACT
>CAZKWI010000123.1:0-4689 GCA_964556455.1 uncultured Planctomycetia bacterium
TCTCTATCGGCAAAAAACCTTGCCCGCTCGCCAAAAAAACGTCGCGCTTAGCCTTGCTGCCTTGTGTGCCGCTAGTTGCGAAACTTGCGGCCATGCTCGAGCAGGCGTAAATTTCTTGACTTTTGGAAAAAATAGGTTATAATTAGATTTCTGTGTAATATAAGATAATAATGAACTAATTAACTAAAAAGGAGACAAGGCACTATGAAATACGGACATTTTTCAAAGAATGGCCTGGAATTCGTCGTAACGGACCCGAATACCCCGCGGCCATGGATAAACTACCTCACAAATGAGACATACTGCTCCATAATATCCCACGCGGCCGGCGGGTACAGTTTCTACAGGGACTGCAGGACCGACAGGCTTTTGAGATGGCTCCCGGAGAACTGGCATTTCGACAGGCCCGGAAGATATCTGTATATGCGCGACCAGAAGAGCGGTAAATGCTGGTCAGCCGCCTATCAGCCCATGAGGCAGAAATACTCTTTCTACGAGGCCAGGCACGGGTTGGGTTATACGACCATAGAGACGGAATACTACGGCGTAAGGACAAAGCTCACCTTCTTTGTGCCCAGGGAAGATGCGTGCGAGGTATGTATAGTCGAAGTCACGAACAAGACGAATAAACAGAAGAAGCTGGATCTCTTCCCTTATGTCGAATGGCTTATCGGCGATTACCATATGGACTTAAGATACAGGAACATCATGAACCTCTACAACAGGGTCTGGTATGACAAGGCGCATAAGTCGATATTTGCGAAGAAGACCGCCGCCTGGGGAGATATGAATATCCAGCCTTTCCATTATACGCTCTTCTTTGGATCAAGCCTTGGAGTGAAGGGTTATATGACGCGCAAGGACGGATTCCTAGGAAGGTACAACACCGAAGAACAGCCCGAAGCGGTCACTAGCGGCAAGTTCAAGACATCAAAATTCTGCTCGGGAGAAGACTCAGTCGCTGTCTTTAAGCACGAGCTCATCATTCCCGCAAAAGAGACCCGCACTTTTACGTTTACGCTCGGGCAGGGCGAGTCGGCGCAGGACGCGGGAAAAATGCTCACAAAATACCGCAAGCCTTCCGCCGCAAAGAAAGAGCTGGCGGAGGTAAAGAAGCTCTGGCAGAACAGGATCCTCAACAATATAAAGGTGGAGACGCCGGATAAGGATTTTGACCTTATCGTGAATATATGGGTGAAGTACCAGGTCTATATATGCAACTTCTGGTCACGCTCCCCCAGCTTTTATCACGAGGGTTCAGGCGGCAGGGGATACAGGGACTCATGTCAGGACGCCGAAGGCATCATGGCCGTTGATACCGACCACGCCCTTGCGAAGATAAAGAAGATCGCCTCTCTCATAAGAAAAGACGGCACTTCAGCGCCGGGATGGGCCGACACGACCGGGCCTGCCGGCCACAGGCCGAACAAAGACCACCAGATATGGCTCACATCGACAGTGGCTGCTTATATAAAAGAGACCGGCAATAAAGAGATACTGAATGAATACATCCCTTACCTGAAGGACAGGTGGATAAGGGGCTGGGATATCGATATCAATTTCAAGGGCTCCTCAAGGTCAGACGGGGAAGGGACGCTCTTCGAGCACCTTGAAAGGAACCTTAACTTTACCTTCAACGATGTCGGACCCAAAGGTTTTCCCCTCATAGGCCACGCGGACTGGAACGACGCTATAGACGCCGCCGGTATCAGGGAAAAAGGCGAGAGTGTCTGGCTTGGGATGGCGCTTGTAAGGTCGCTCAAGATCCTCGCTGAACTGGCCGCACTCATAGGTAAGGATGAGAAGGCCGCGGGTTTTACGTCCAAGGCCAAGGCTATGGGGGACAGGATAAACTCTCTCTGTTGGGACGGCGAGTGGTATACACGCGGCTACACTGACGACGGCACCGTATACGGGGCCAGCAAGAATAAAGAAGGCAGGATCTACATAAACTCACAGTCTTGGGCTATACTTTCAGGCGTCGCTACGCCCGAGAGGCGCAAGAAGCTCCTGAAATCGGTCGACAGATACCTGGACGGCGATCACGGCATAGCGCTCTTCTACCCGGCATACAGCAAGTTCGACCCCAAGCTCGGCAGAATAAGCATGTTCTCGGAAGGCACCAAGGAGAACGCCGCTGTCTTCTGCCACGCAGCGACATTCCATATAGCGGCGGAATGCATGGCCGGCAGGGGGAACAAGGCATACGACTCTATGAAGAAGATCATGCCGAATTGCCAGGAAGACTACGATCTCTACAAGACAGAGCCTTACGCGTATGCCGAATATCTCGTGGGCCCGGAGCATCCTTACCTGTACGGCGAGGGCGCTTTCACATGGATAACCGGCACAGGCGGATGGACCTTCCTGGCCGCCACGGAGTATCTCCTAGGCGCGCAGAGGGATTACGACGGCCTGAGGATAGACCCGGTCATACCTTCAAAGTGGAAAAAATTCAAGATCACACGCCCGTTCAGGGGAGCCATATACGATATAGAGGTAAAGAACCCCAAGGGCGTCCAGCGCGGCGTAAAGAAACTGCTGGTTGACGGTGAGCCCGTAGATGGCAATCTCATAAAGCCGGGCATGAAAGGCAAGACATATAAAGTAGAAGTTGTAATGGGGTAGGACATTGAATTATCTAAAGACGTTCACACTTCTTCTGACGCTTACACTACTGCTTATATGGATAGGCAATATGTTCGCCGGCCCGCGCGGGGCGATGATAGCCTTTATATTCGCTTTCATCATCAACGTGGGCAGCTACTGGTTCAGTGATACGATAATACTCAAGATGTACGGCGCGAAGGAAGTCTCCAGGAACGATGCGCCCGAGCTCTACAGTATGGTTGAAGGCCTCGCGACAGATGCCAGACTTCCAATGCCACGCGTATGCATAACCCCTCAGCAGGTCCCCAACGCCTTCGCTACAGGAAGAGACCCGTCCCACGCGGCGGTATGCGTAACGGAAGGCATAACGGCCATACTGAACGAAGATGAGTTAAAGGGCGTCCTGGCGCACGAACTGGCGCATATAAAGAACAGGGATACGCTCATAATGACGATCGCCGCCACGGTCGCTGGCGCTATAATGATGCTGGCCAGTATGGCCAGGTTTGCGGCGATCTTCGGCGGTTTCGGCGGGAGAGACAGGGGGAGGGGCGGCAATATATTTTCACTTCTGGCGATAGCCATAGTAGCGCCGCTTGCGGCCATGATAGTGCAGCTCGCAATATCGCGCACACGTGAATACGCCGCCGACAAAAAAGGCGCAGGCTTCGCTCATACGCCCTACGGCCTGGCGAGCGCCCTTAAGAAGCTCGACAACGCCGCCGGGCGTTTCCGCATGAAAGCGTCTCCCCAGACAGCGCATCTTTTCATAGTAAATCCTTTGAGAGGTGATCTTTTAGCGACACTATTCAGCACGCACCCGCCCGTGGAAAAAAGGATAGCTCGCCTCGAATCCCTCAATAACGTCTAATTTTTTGCAGGCCTTAACGGCATGCAAATGAATAAAACAAGGCGGGGTAGTTTGCCAAAACCGTTTTTGTATGATATATTTACTATAAGAAATGAAAAAAAAATTTAAGAAAAATTTTTACGCGACCGCGATAGGAAGCGTTCCATATACCGACGAAACAGCGGCGTGCAAAAAGATACTGGCCGGTTACGGGGATATACCTTTCTGGCCGCAGATGCCGAAAAGAACGTTCTTTGAAAATATGTACGCCCAGTTCATGGAGCGCTTTCCCTGCGCTGTGATAGATGAGGCAAAGAAGAAGGTGTGGATAGACACTTCCGGCGATCTCTTGGGCGAAATAGAGAAGGCCTACCAGAAGATACTCGACGAAGACTGCGAATATTTTGCTGTCTCAAAGAAACACGCCGCGGGATTTTACGAATTTCTCTCACAGGCCGAGAAGGCGGACCTGAAGAACGCCGCTTTCCTAAAAGGCCATGTCACCGGGCCGGTGAGTTTCGGGCTGTCTGTGACCGATGAGAATAAGCAGCCCATACTCTATAACGGGGAGCTTTCCGAGGTCATGGTGAAGATACTCGCCATGAAGGCGAGGAGTCAGATAAGAAGCCTGAAGAAGGTCCTAAACGACATTATAATATTTATAGATGAGCCTTATTTGGTATCGATAGGCTCAAGCGTGGTCAATATAAAGAAGGCCGACGCCGTAACAAAGATAGGCGAAGTTATCGAGGCTATCCACGCAGAAGGCGCACTTGCAGGCATACACTGCTGCGGTTTGAGAAGCCCGAGGTAGAGAATGTTATTGATCTGGTCTCGGTTGATCCCATGTGATACCGCCATTCTAAAGCGCTTGTCCTGTATAATCTTCCTCATTACAGGATCTTTCGACGTTTGATTCAATACGACCCTGTGATCGCAAACGTTGGTGACCCTCGAGAAGACGACTTTCACCTTGCCCTGTTTTTCGAGCGCCGTCAGCTCATCCACCAGGTCAAACGGCAGCCTGTGGGTGACGTCGTTTTCCGCGGTAAGTGCCCTCATGTTGCGGACCTCGATATCGACCTTCACATTTCGCCACTGATCCACGTAAGGAAGCTGGTTGCCTTCCGGATCGACAGCCCAGAAATAATGATTCCGCTCCCACAACCAGGGGGGATTCTCCGGCGGAATCTTCTTGGGTACCCACGGCATGAGCCTCGGTTTCTCTT
>CAZKWI010000124.1:0-4640 GCA_964556455.1 uncultured Planctomycetia bacterium
AAAGATCTATCCTCACAAGATGCGGATATATAGATCCTACCGACGTAGATAATGCATTGGCCCATGGGGCATATGAGATGCTCGAGAAAGTACTAACGTCTATGACCCCTGAGGCAGTAATAGATGAAATTAAAAGATCAGGCCTGCGCGGTAGGGGCGGTGCGGGTTTTTTAACCGGGCTTAAATGGAGTTACGCGAAGAACGCAAAGGAAGATGTAAAATACCTGATATGCAATGCAGATGAAGGTGACCCGGGTGCTTTTATGGACAGGGCCCTTTTAGAAGGCGACCCGCATCTCGTGCTTGAAGGTATGCTGATAGCAGCGTATGCGACAGGCGCAACTGCGGGATATATATACGTCAGGGCTGAGTATCCTATCGCGATCGAACATCTCAAGCTTGCAATAAGCGAGTTAAAAAAATATAGTCTGCTCGGAGAGAATATCCTGGGGACAGATTTTAATTTTGAAATAAAGATAAAGCAGGGTGCGGGTGCATTTGTATGCGGGGAAGAGACTGCCCTGATCTCATCTATTGAAGGTAAAAGAGGCCAGCCGCGTCCACGCCCGCCTTTTCCAGCGCAGAGCGGACTGTGGGGAAGACCGACAAATATAAATAATGTCGAGACATTAGCGAATATCCCGGTCATCCTGAAGATCGGAGCAAAAGAGTATACCAAGCTGGGCACGGAAAAGAGCAAAGGAACCAAGATATTTGCCCTGGCAGGGAAGGTCAATAATACGGGTCTGATCGAAGTACCCATGGGCATTACCCTGCGCGAGCTGGTGGAGACTATAGGCGGCGGAGTCCCAAACGGCAAGCGTTTTAAAGCCGCCCAGATGGGAGGCCCTTCCGGGGGGTGCGTCCCCGCCCAGTTCTTAGATAAACCGATAGATTATGAATCTGTAAAAGAGATCGGGGCGATAATGGGCTCCGGAGGCCTGATCATTTTAGATGAAACATCATGCATGGTGGATATTGCCCGATATTTTATGGAGTTTTGCGCAAAGGAATCCTGCGGAAAATGCCCGCCCTGCAGGATAGGTACTACCCGGATGCTGGAGACACTCCAGAGAATATGTTCCGGTAAAGGCGAAATAGAAGATATCAGCAACTTAGAGAAATTAGCGCTTCAGGTGAAGAAGAATTCTCTATGCGGCCTGGGGCAGACAGCGCCCAATCCTGTTCTAAGTACACTGCGATATTTTAAAGATGAATATATTGAGCATATAAAATCAAAAAAATGCGCGCATTGTTCTGCCTCGAAAAAAAAGCGGATCATTAGATGATAAAATTAACCATAAACGGACAGAAAGTACAGGCCAAGAGTGGCCAGACTATCATGGAAGCCGCATCACAGAATGGTATAAGCATACCGCATCTTTGCCATGAAGGGCGCCTTATGCCGGTGGGCGCATGCCGCCTGTGCCAGGTATCGCTTGGTGAAAGTAACTGCGAGCCGGTCCTTGCATGTTCAACAAAAGTCTCTGACGGCTTAGCTGTCATAACCGAATCCGACGAGCTTACATCCAGAAGGCGCGCGGTGCTTGAGCTCTTATTAAGTGAACACAGGGTAGCCTGTACTACGTGTGATTCAGACGGGGCCTGCAAGCTGCAGGACTATGCATACCGTTATGGAGCGGATGAATCTCTCTTTGGATCTTATCAGCACGATAAAAAGATACCCGCTAATTATACTACGGAAAATAAAGGCATAGAGTATGATATCGAAAAATGCATCAGGTGCAGCCGCTGTGTACGTTTTTGTGAAGAGATCCAGGGTGTATCGGCCATTACATTTGACGGCAGGGGAATAAAGATGAAGGTAAACACCGCCCATGGCCGCACTCTCCATACATCGGATTGTGAATTATGCGGAGGGTGCATAAGGGTATGCCCTACAGGGGCCTTGAGCGAGAAGGCTGCAAAAGGACAGGGCAGGAATAAAGACCTGGTAAAGACCAAGACCACATGTACGTATTGCGGCGTAGGGTGCCAGCTGGAATTGAATGTGAATCCCAGGACTAATAAGGTCATACGCGTAACTACGAAACCCGGCATGGGCCTGAATGACGGAAACCTCTGCGTTAAAGGACATTTTGCTTATGATTTTATTTCATCGCCGGAGAGATTAACAAAGCCGCTTATCCGCAAAGACGGTATCCTTAAAGAAGCGACATGGCAAGAGGCGATCGATCTTGTAGGAAAGAAGATGCGCCAGATACGCGATAAGTATGGGCCGGGCTCAGTAGCATTCTTGTCCTCATGCCGCTGCAGTAACGAAGAAAATTACCTGATGCAAAAACTGGCCCGGACAGCCGGCGGGACGAATAATATCGATCAATGCGCCACGACATGTCACGCGCCTACGGTTGCCGGCCTAGCCAGTGCTTTCGGATCAGGGGCCATGACGAACAGCGTTGTCGAGATAAAAGACTGTAAAGTGATCTTTGTAATAGGCTCAAACCCTACGGAGGCTCACCCGATCGTCGGCCTTGAGATGAAGAAGGCGATGGCACGCGGCGCGAAGTTGATCGTATGTGATCCAAGAAGGACATGGATGGCAAAGCATGCCGATATTCATATACAGCACAGACCCGGCAGCGACAATATGCTGATAAATGCCGTCATGAACTACATCGTTAAAGAGAAACTCTACAATAAAGATTTTATAGATTCACGCTGTGAGGAATTTGAGGTGTTTCGAAAGAACATAAGATCTTATTCTATAGAGAAGGCAGCAAAATATTGCGGCGTCTCTCGAAAAGACATGAAAGATGCAGCACGCATGTATGCACAGGGCAGGCCAAGCTCGATATTTTACACCCTGGGTATAACCGAACATTCCTGCGGCACGGATAATGTAAAGAACCTGGCAAATCTGGCAATGCTCTGCGGACAGATCGGTAAATGGGCAAGCGGGGTAAATCCCCTCCGGGGACAAAATAACGTGCAGGGCGGGTGTGATATGTGTGCGATGCCACATGTCCTGCCCGGATATCAGAAACGGACCGATCCGGCTGTCATAGAGAAATTCGAGAAGGCATGGGGGGTCAGCCTGCCGACGGATGAAGGCGGCAGGGTGACGCACTTTATTGAGCGTGCAGGCACAGGGAGCTTGCGGGGATTTTATGTAATGGGTGAAGATCCTGTGATGAGCGAGCCAAACCAGCATAAGGTGATACAATATCTAAAGAAACTGGATTTCTTGGTATGCCAGGAGATCTTCATGTCAGAGACCGCAAAGCTTGCAGATGTGATATTACCTGGCGCGTGCTATGCCGAAAAAGACGGCACCTTTACTGCAAGTGAGCGCAGAGTTCAGCGTATCAGAAAGGCACTACCACCTCCCGGAGAAGCGCGCCCGGATTGGCAGATCACATGTGATATCTCCACTAAAATGGGCTATCCCATGAAATATTCCCATCCCGGCGAAGTCTTTGACGAGATGGCTTTACTTAATCCACTCTATGCAGGCATGGATTACAAAAGGATCAATGAAGACGGCATGCAGTGGCCATGTCCTACTAAAGATCATCCGGGTACTGTCTTTTTACATGAAGGCACGTTTAAAAGAGGGAAGGGGCTATTTCAACCGATAGTCTTCAGGCCTCAAAAAGAAGAACCGGATAGGAAGTATCCATTGATACTCTCTACGGGACGTACACTGTACCATTATAACGTAGGCAATATGACACGTAAATCCGGCATCAGCAATCAAAAACAAAAGCAGTGTTTTGTAGAGATAAACTCTATTACAGCAGCCAAGTACGGCATTTCAGACGGGGAAGAGGTGAAAGTAATTACACGCAGAGGTTCTGTATCTGCACTGGCAAGGGTGTCCAAACGTGTACGCAAAGATTCCATCTGGATGCCATTTCATTTTGCAGAGGCACCTGCAAACACCTTAACGAACGATGTCTTCGATCCGGTTACAGCTACTGCAGAGTATAAATGTTGCGCTGCAGAGCTTAAAAAGAACAATAGATAATGAAGATAATAGTAGTAGCCGGAGCCCACAGCGGGATCGGAAAGACCCTGTATGCTGAAAAACTGCTGCGAGCATTGCCTGATTGGGCTGCGATCAAAGTAACTACAGCAACAAAGGCCGGTTGCCCAAGACAAGAACCAGGCTGTGAGGTTTGCGCCGGGCTAAAGAGTGACTTTGAGATAGTGAAAGATAGAAGGATAATCGATCAAACAGGACGCGACACCGCAAGATTAAAGAAGGCCGGCGCAAAGAAGGTAATATGGCTTAAGGCGACATCAAAAGGTTTAAAGCCGGGCCTAAATAAAGCACTTGCTTGCTGTAAGGGCTTGCAGGGTGTAGTAATTGAGGGGACATCGGTCCTTAAACATGTAAAGCCCGATCTTTTAGTATTCTTAAAAGGCGATCATAAAAATATGCGATTAACTGCAAAAAGGGCCCTTAAGAAAGCCGATATCATCATCTCCTAAATCCAACCTCTATAACTACCTATTATTACCTAGCACGCCTCTAAATATTTTAAAATAAATGTAATAAAATAGGCGATTTTTGTGTCTACTATGGGTGAGGGGATATATACCTTAAAATGTAGATAACGTGGTAATGCAAATACTTTTACGCGATAGCATAATAGCACTCCTCCGGATTAAGC
>CAZKWI010000125.1:0-4566 GCA_964556455.1 uncultured Planctomycetia bacterium
CCAAGTGGGAGGCTAAACCCTTGAAAGAATTTACACAATTTAATTGACATTACCTGTCAAGTAGGTGCGATTTTCGCGCTGGCGGGAAGCACAAAACAAGACAGAACTGTCGCCGCTCTACTCTTGTTCTATGCCAAAAAGGAACGTCGGCCTGGGCGTGCAGTAATATCCGTACTGGGTCGGGCTGATCACGAACTTAAAATGCAGCTTGCCTCTCTTATCCACATAAACGTAACCGCCGTTGCCGTATGTATTGTAATGCCCGTCATCAGACCAGGGATCACCTGAGAAAGTCGGCGCGCTCTCCACGGCTGCGGCCTTCTCTTTTCGGCTTGAATGGACGCGATCGACCCTGTAATTATCCCTCTCTTCATGCTTAAAAAGCCAGACATTGCCTGGCGGCTGGGTTGATAGATCAAGCCAGTCCCCGGCATGTGCCATGTCATCAGCATCAATAACATTGGCGGCAAAGGCCCGTGAAGTGCTCTTACTATCATAAGAATAATGTCTGATCGCATCCATTTCAATGCTGCTAGGCGGATCCCCGCTGAAGATAGGCTCATTGTACCCCGAATCAGGACCGTGTGTCGAGAGCAGCCTGAAATCGATGAACATTTTAAACTTGCCTTTCCTGAAATTAAAATCTTTCATCCAGTTTTCCGGCATTATCTCATCAAGCGTCACATCAAACCCATCGCTGCCCCAGGTATTCAGTCTGCTATAGGCAAAATAAAGCGTTCGCGGTACACCGATCCTGATATTCCCCATCTTAAGCGTTTCGCTTCTATTGTCGTCTGCGTCATTGGCGTATATGAAGATCTTGGGAGCCCTTACAGGAAAGCTGTTATTAAAGCTGAGCGACCATTCGATGGTCAGCTTGTCCCCGCTGGGCTTAACGCTGCATTCCTGTGTGTGAATATTGCCGTATCTTCCCCTTACCACACGGCCGGAATCTGCAGCGGCCTTTACTCTGCTCTGATCTGGATCTATTATAGAGAAGGTATTTGTCTGGTGGCTGTAGGCGACTATGAACGAGTCGAAGCTGACATCGTTGCCGATATAGATCTGCGTGGTGTCAATATTGCCTCCACCGTCGCCGTCAGAGACTACGGTCGTGAAGACCTGCTTGCTGTTGTAACTGAAGGTGCCGGAATCAGGATCCAGCGATCTCACTGAAGGACGATCCATGGTCTTGACGGCGGCTGATGTGCCGGAGTGGTCAGACTTCTCGTTTTCTTTATAGCTCCTGACGCGGTAATAGTATGTAGTGTCGAGCATCAGGCCTTCATCTTTATATTTTACGGTCCTTCCCGTTCCCGCGCTTGCCCCTCTGATGCCGATCTCTTTGAAACCGTCTTTTGCGCTTGTGCTGCGCTCTATCCTGAATCCGGTTTCGTTGCTGAAGTTATCGGTCCAGGAGAGTTCGATCTCATCTGTCCCTGTGGCAGCGGCGGACAACCCGCTGGGGATGGCCGGGTTGAATTTAATCCGGATATACCCCATATTGCGCGTTTCGCTTTTATTACCGTCTGCGTCATCTGCGAATATGAAGAATTTTGGAACTTTTGTAGAGAGGGCGCCGTTGAAACTTAGTGACCATTCGATGGTCAGCTTGTCCCCGCCGGGCTTAACGCTGCATTCCCGCGTGTGGATATTGCCGTATCTTCCTCTTACCACACGGCCGGAACCTGCAGCGGCCTCTACTTTCGTTTCATCGGGATTTATTATAAAGAACGTGCCCGTCTTATGGCTGTATGCGGCTATGAACGAGTTGAAATTGACGGCATTCCCCATATAAATATACGTGGTATCGATACTGCCTGCTCCGTCACCGTCAGATACGACGGTTGTGAAGGTATACTGCTTGTCGATATTATAGATGCCGGAATCAGGATCCAGCGATTCCACTGAAGGACGATCCATGGTCTTGACGCAGGCTGATATATTGGAGTATTCGGAGTTGTTTCCGTTTGCATTGCGGCATCTTACGCGGTAGTAGTATGTGGCGTCGGGGTTCAGGCCCTCAGTGTCGGTATCGCTGTATCTTGCCACCTTTCCTGTTCCTGCTCTTTCACCTCTCGTGCCGACCTCTTCAAAGCCGCCGGCTGGGCTGGTACTGCGCTCTATCATGAAATTCACTTCATCATCAGAATTATCGATCCAGGAGAGTTCGATCTCGCCTGTACCTGTGGCAGCGGCGGACAACTCGCTGGGCGCGGCCGGGTTAAATGTGATCTGGCTCTCCCCCATATTCTGAGTTTCACTTTTATAACCGTCAACGTCGCCGGCGAAGATAAAGAATGTGGGGGAGCCTGTGGGGAAATCATTGCTGAAGCTGAGCGACCATTCGATGGTCAGCTTGTCCCCGCTGGTATTAACGGTGCACTCCTGTGTGTGGATACTGCCGCAGGTCCCTCTTACCACACGGCCGGAATCTGCAGCGGCCTCTACCCTGCTCTCATCGGGATTTATTATAGAGAATATGCCTGTCTGATGGTTATAGGCAGCTATGAACGAGTTCAAGGTGATATCGCTGCCGATACACATCTGTATGACCTCGATGTTCTCTGCGCCGTCACCGTCAGAAACAACGGTTGTGAAATTATACTGCTCGTTGATATTATAGACACCGAAAGTGGGATCCAGAGATTCCACCGTAGGATAATCCAAGGTCTTTGTGCCGAACGTCGTATTGGAATATTCAGAGTATTCGCCATCAGCGTTGTAGGCCCTGATGCGGTAGTAGTAGGTAATGTCCTGGGTCAGCGCGGTGCTGATATAGCTTAACGACGCGCCTGTTCCGGCACTGACCCCTATAGTGTCGATCTCGCTAAAGCCGCTATCTTCGCCGGTAACGCTCCGTTCTATACTGAAGCCTGCTTCATTGTCAGAATTATCATTCCAGTTCATATAGATCTCATCTGACAGCACGCCATTGACGGTGAGCCCGCCGGGCGCGGTCGGATTGAACGTAATGCGGATATTCCCCATCTTCCGTGTCCCTGTATCATAACCTTCGGCATCATCGGAAAATATGAAGAAGGAAGGAGAGCGCACAGGGAAGTCGTTGTTAAAGCCGAGCGACCAGACTATAGTGAGGTCATTCCCTGCGGGTGTAGCGCTGCAGCCGGCAACGTAAATATTACCGAACTCTCCTTCAAGCACACCGTTTATGGGAGTATCCACTATGCTTCCGTCTGGATTTCTTATGGAAAAGCGCTGCGCCTGATGGTCGTAGGTAACGATGAAAGAGTTTATGTCCACATCTTTGCCGATATACATCCGCGTAACGCCGATATTGCCTGCGCCGTCGCCGTCAGAGACTACGGTCGTGAAGGTGTGCCGTTTGTTGGCATTGCATGTACCCGAATCAGGGGTGTGCGATACTATAGAAGGGACATCCAAGGTCTTGCCCTTGGTTGCGGAGTAGCCGGATCTCCCGTCTGCGTTGTAGGCTTTAATGCGGTAGTAGTAAATGGTATCCCGGGTCAGCCCGGGGTCGCTGTATCTTGTCACCCCCGCTGATCTGGTATTGTAGATCCTCCGGAAGCCTCTCTTTTCGTCAGTGCTGCGCTCAATAATAAAGCCCTTTTCATTTGGAGAGTTATCTGTCCAGGTCAGGTTGATCTGGTTCAGTAACGCACCGGCGGCGGATAGCCCTGACGGGGCAAGAGGGGTATTGTCCACATAAACGCCGTCCATATCACAGAACTGGATGCGCGCGCCGCGCGTATCCGTAACATAGCCGTAGATCTTCATAGGACCGGCCAGGGCCTCGCCAAACTCTATTCGCCAGTTGACCGTAAGGGTGTTGGCAGACTCGGAGACGGTGGTATCTGCACAGTAAAGTTCGCCGAATGCGCTTTTAAGCGGCAGACCGAGTTTGCCCGGTTTTGACTTCCCGAGTTCGGCATTATTTTCAAAGATAGCCAGCTTGTCTGTGGAAGGGGTGTAGGTGACATGATAAGAGTTTTTCGCGTTTGTACTCTGACCGATGACCAGAGACACGCTCGAGATGTCCGACCGGCCGTTTGCGTCGGAAAATATACCTGTTATAGTGTGCGGCCTCAGGGTCCTTAGCGTTCGCGAAGGCACCGAGATCGAGTCAACCTTTGGTGCAAAGTTCACTGTTCCGCTCGCGATATCGGAATATTTGGAAACGCCTTCGTCATTGAACGCCTTCACGCGGTAATCATAGGTTACGCCTGAGATAAGGCCTGTATCCTGATAGGACTCCGCTCCTTCACCGACCCTCCCTGCTTCGACAAAGTTCCCACCTTCCACGCGCCTCTCTACGCTGAATCCATCCTCATTGCTGGAGGTATCATTCCAGGTAAGGTCCAATCGATCCGCCATTTTCGGCTTAGCTGACAGGCGTCTCGGTACGCCATTAGGAGGCCAGAGCACATTGTTTACAATTACAGTTATACTCTCAGTGTCGATAAGTCCTTCAGGGTCTTTTGTTTCGAAGGTTATTCCAGGGTATCTGCCTTCTTGTTCGTATGTAGGTATCCAGTCGAATGTAGCGCCTGTGAAGGTTGCTCCTTCTGGGAGGTTAGAGGCAGA
>CAZKWI010000126.1:0-4435 GCA_964556455.1 uncultured Planctomycetia bacterium
AAATATCTCGTATGTATAGGGATCTCCTCTATTCTGAAATGGTGGACCAATGCCTGGACTATTATCTCCGTGTCGAAGATAAAATCATCGCTGTTCAGCCCCAGCTTTACGGTCCTAAGCAATTTGGCGCTGTAAGCGCGAAAACCGGAATGGTATTCGGTAAGAGCCGCCCCGAGAACTGCGTTCTCGAAGGCTGTAAGCATCATATTAGCCTTATATTTCCAGAAAGGCATACCCCCCTCAAGGGCACCCTTCTCCATCATGCGGGACCCGAATACCGCGTCTGCGCGACCCTCAACGATAGGCTTAATAAGGTCCGGTATTATCCTAGGGTCATACTGATGGTCCGGGTGGACCATCACGGCGATATCGGCCCCCATTTCAAGCGCTATCCGATAACATGTCTTCTGGTTCGCGCCGTAGCCCATATTCGTTTCGTGCCTGAAGACCTCGATCCCCAGGCCCTCTGCTATATCCACTGTCTTGTCAGAGCTCTCATCATCGACCAGTATTATCTTCTCTATGATATCCTTCGGTATATCATCAACCGTCCTCTTCAATGTCCTTTCGGCATTATATGCCGGCAAAACCGCGAATATTCTCATCTCACCCGCCGCCATTCTATAGCTTGAATAAGGAATCCTCCAGCGGGATATCCACTTTGATCTCCCGCCAGGTAATGTCAGAGACTGTCAGTTCCCCCTCGTATTTAATATTCTTCAAGAGAAAGAGGCTCTTCTTATCAAACCATACATCCTCTGAAGTCACCGGATTATCTTTGTCATTATGGCCTATATGCAGCCGGTACGTATTCTTCCCCTCAAACCCCTCTTCCGTAACGGTCGCCGCGCAGCCTGTATCAAGTATATGCTTCTTCAGCCTATCTACTTTATCCAGCAGGCTCGCGTTCAGGAATGTGTAACCCCTTATATTCTTAAGCCTCTTGTCTGTAGGCTTAAGGGTCTGGCGCAGGCCCCAGGAATTCTTTCCTCTTATCCTGCCGTCAGCGTCCAAAATCACGGAGCTCCCCCTTTTCCTGCCTTTCAGGACATCGAGCCTCATGAGGTTCGGCTTTTTGAAACGAAGCCTCGAGGTCTTCTTTTCGCAGCGCTTGCCTTTTCGGTTCTCAGAGATCATCAGGCAGTCGTATGTATGCATGCCGTTTATTGCCTTTTCGAGGACCTGCAGAAACTCTCCGGCTTCTTTTCCGGCCTCAGCCGGAACAGCCGGGGCGTACAGTAATAACGCCGGTAAAAGTACATATGCTGTTATAAGCGCTCTTTTTGACATCTTCGTCTCCATTCTGCTTCGCTCTTGACATTCAGACAGCAGTGAAAGCTTCGCAGAATAGTTGATCAGGCGAAGCAGAATGTTCTGCGAAGCCAATCTTTCATTTCTCTAAAGTTCGGCGAAGCAGAACTGTTATTATAGCTATCATACACAAGTAGGCAAATATATCGCCGAATGCCGCATAAAAGCTTCTATCCGGCGAAAGCTTTATCCTCTCCGTCCTGTGCCCCCTTACGAATACCTCTTCCGTGTCTACGTTGACCGTACCGGTGATCCTGCCGGTCTTATCTATAAAACAGGAAAGTCCTGTATTGGCCGCACGCACCACAGGGCGCCTGTTCTCGACCGCCCTGAACGCAGAGGACTGCGCGTGCTGGTAAGGCGCTGCTGTTTTCATGAACCAGGCGTCGTTGGTAATATTCACCATAAAACCCGCGCTGTCGGGACGCGCGGTGAAGTTCCTGACAAGCCCGGGGAATATATCCTCGAAACATATGAGGACGCCGAAGGCCGCGCCTTTTCCCAGGCGGAATATGGTATGCTCCGCGCCCTTCCCGAAATCCCCTATGGGCTTATTTATAAGACCTCTCAGGGATCCGATATACTTTCCAAACGGTATATATTCGCCGAACGGGACAAGATGGATCTTGTCATAGCGCTCAAGCAGTTCTCCCGCGGGAGATATCAACAGGGCGCTGTTAAAGATCCCGCCGGAAGGCCCTTCTTCATAGAGAGGGGCGCCTATAAGAATCGGGGTAGCGATATCTTTAGCCAGTTCTTTAAGCCTTTCCGGCAGCCTATCGTCATGAACATACACTGGCAATGCCGTCTCCGGCCATATGACAAGGTCTGTGCCTTCGGCCGCGGCTTCTCTTGTAAGGGTAGTATATACATCAAAGATACGATCCTTGTGATCCGGGTCCCATTTGAGCTGCTGAGCTATGTTCCCCTGAATAAGCGATATCCTTACGCTCTCACTCCCGGTGACGCCCTGATCATTCAGCTTAAGGTAGCCGTAACCCAGGGCGGAAGCTATGAGCAACAATACGGCAACGACAGCCGCCAGGCCCCTCTTAAAACCTTTAGCAAGCGCAAAATAGACAGCTACGTTGGCCATCATCACCATATACGAAACGCCATACACGCCGGTTATATCCGATACCTGTATAAGAGGCAGAGCTCTGTGTTGTGTGTAACCCAGCATGCCCCACGGGAATCCCGTAAAAATATTGCCGCGTATATATTCGAGGAACACCCAGAAGGCGGGGATCAAAAAGACGGCAGCAAGCGGACGGCGTATAGCATATAGAAAAAAGGGTCCTATGGCGCATAATGTCGCAGACAGGACCGTAACGAGCAGAATAAATCCCGGGACCGATACGTGGCGCAGCCAGAATATTGTGATCCCGAAAAAAACGATGCCGAAAAGAAAAGAATAACCGAGCGCCTCCCTTCTGGTTGCGCCTTCCAGCGCGAAGAAGAGCGGCACGAACGCGATATAAGCCAGGAATATCAGGTTAAAACCGGGAAAGGCCAGGCTCAGGAGTGTGCCTGATATTACGGTCAATGCAGCCGGCCGGACCTTCTTCATCTTCCGCAACATTTTTTATACTTCTTTTTGCTGCCGCACGGGCAGGGTTCATTTCTGCCGACTTTAGGCGGCTGGTTTTTCTGTGGCACCTGTCCAGCCTGCGGTCTTTTTTCCGGCGTACCCGCGGGACGGGCGGCGGGCTTTCTTTCTTCCATATCCTTTAACGCTGAGGCCTGTCCGTGTATCAGCTCCTGGTTCTCCAGATCGAATACACGCGCGACTTTCTTCTTCTCTACAGGCCGCAGTTTAAATATGAACTCTATCGCTTCTTCCTTGATGGAATCGACCATCTGGTAGAACATGCCGAATCCCTCGTGCTGATACTCCACAAGCGGCACCCTCTGTCCGTATGCCCTCAGGCCTATCCCTTCTCTCAACCTGTCCATACCGTATAAGTGGTCTTTCCATTTTGAATCGATCGTGTGGAGCATAACGCTTTTTACAAGCTGGTCCATGGCGCCCTTGCCTATATCAGTTTCTTTGGCATCGTAAGCGGCTGTCAAGAGATGAAATGCCTGGTCAAAGATCTCATCGTAAGAACCGCTATCCAGCGTTAAAGATGATATATCCACGCCGAATTTAAACCGCGCCCATTTGGCCATTCCTTCTGTATCCCAGTCCTCCTTGGGAAGATCTTTGCCTCTGTAAGTCCCCAGTGACCTGTCCAGCAGCTCCTCAATGATCTGGCGCGAATATTCCTTCAGGTCTTCCATATCCAGTATGGACATCCTCTCTTTATATATTATCTCCCTCTGCCTGTTCATGACGTCGTCATATTCAAGGAGGTGTTTCCTTATATCGAAATTGCGCTGCTCCACTCTCTTTTGGGCCGTCTCGATAGACTTTGTGACAAGCGCGTGCTCGATCTCCTGACCTTCCTCTATCCCCATCTTATCCATAATAAGCGCTATCCGCTCTGAACCGAATATGCGCATGAGGTCGTCCAGCAGTGAGAGGTAGAACCTGCTAGAACCGGGATCGCCCTGTCTGCCCGCGCGGCCCCTCAGCTGGTTATCTATCCTCCTTGCCTCGTGCCGCTCGGTGCCTAATACATGAAGCCCTCCCAGCTTTACGACCTCGTCATGCTCCTTCTTAGCTATCTCAGCGTTCTCTTCCAGGTATTTCACATACTCTTCCTGCGACACTGACCTGCCCTGTGCCTCGAGCTTTGAAACCGTATCCCTGGTCATGAATTCCGGATTACCTCCCAGCATGATATCCGTTCCCCGGCCGGCCATATTGGTCGCGATAGTGACCGCCCCCAGCCTGCCGGCCTGCGCCACTATATGGGCTTCGAGCTCGTGAAACTTGGCATTCAACAGCCTGTGGGGTATATTTCTTCTATTCAGAACGCTCGATATATATTCATTCTTCTCTATGGATATGGTACCGACAAGGACGGGTCTTTTCTTCTCATACAAAGAGGCTATCTCGTCGCATATCGCCTTGAACTTCTCTTTTTCGGTCTTATATATAATGTCGGCGAAATTCGTGCGCATCAGTGGCCTGTTCGTCGGCACCGCCACCACGTTGAGATTATATATCTTCTTGAAC
>CAZKWI010000127.1:0-4402 GCA_964556455.1 uncultured Planctomycetia bacterium
AACCGGACATTTTAACTTTGGTAGAAACCGGACATTTTCATCTTGCTAATACACAATCTAGGATTTCCCTTGATTTTCCGCCATTGGTTTGATATAATATAACGGTCAAGGGGGTAGTTTAAGTAAACAGAGTGGGTTAGTACCCACTCTGTTTATTTTTTTTGGGCAACACATAGCAGCTAATTATGAAAAGCGAAAAAAGCGACAAGATAATATCACTAATATCATATAAAGAGACTCTTGCTTACAAGGTCATCGCATGCCTTCTTATCCTATCCTTTTCAATAACCAACCTCACTTACGGTTATGATAAAAACGACATTAATCATTTAAGGCAGATCAGAAATGCTAATACAGCCAAAGTACATGCGGCATTCGGCCGCACTTCGACTGCTGGGGAAAATGCGATACCGGAAGAACCCCAAAGCGCATTTGATTCTGTGCCTATCACTGGAGGATCGCCTAAAAAAGTCGAATTAGTGCGGAATGCCTTAAAAACGCTTTCTTCTACCATACCCGCATTTCATGCTGCATGCGTAAAATCTATACGTGTTTGTAATCTGTTTTGGCCGCGGAAAATATCTGGAGGGGCCAAAAGATCAGGAAGAGTCAAAATACGCATTCGTAAAGCGAAAGGCCCTATAGAACCAAAAGTATACGAGAAAGCTATTAAAAGCTTGGCACATGAAATTGGACATGTTGTTGCTGCAAAGTCGCCAAGAGCAAAAGCGATATGGAGAGAGTATGTTAACGGCAAAAATAATGCAATCTGGTTTCTATTCAGCTGGTCTTGTGCTGCGATTATCACAGCGCCTATGCTTTATTTTATTTCGCCGGCATTGTCAAATGTGTATTTTATGGCAACAGGCTCAGTTATGGAAACATTCTTGCTTTGCTGTGTTCAACAGCTGTTGGCCAAATGGGTTATAATAAAATTTGAGGCTCCTTTTGTATCCCCCTATGCCATGTTTTTACCGCAAGAAGATTTTGCCAACACATATAGCTATTATCTTTTCCATAGAGACGAATTTTTCAATCGCGCTAAGAATAGCTCAGCTTTTTATGCCAAATATAAGGCTATGGAATTAATCTTTGAAGATAGGGCAGAAGATTCATTAACCTACATAAAGCCTGTTGCGCCTTCCTCCGACACACCACCACCCGCGCACACTTCGACTGCTAACAACCGTTCTTTTGAAGAGATCCCCATTATACCTTTTAACATACATAGGCATGTTCATGTACATGAAAAGAACCATAAGGCAGGCGCCTTAGCGCAAAGGCTGTATGACGCATTAAGCGAAAGAGGTATGTTAGATGAGAGGGAATTTGATCTTGATCCAGATATAACAGTGTCACAGATCCCAGATGAAGTATACGCATTTTTAGCTCTTTTACAGCTTGTTAATAAACAGAATTTACGCTTGAGTGTGGATGGGGGGTATCTTGGCAAGAGCAGGTGTATCGATGGCACCTTGAAGGGTATATTCAATTATGCATTTTCGAATCCTTCAGTAAGGATTGAAGTGAATCTTCCTTTAGATATAATTTACTATCCCAATCCGCTTGAAGGCAGTCGCGATTCTTCTCAATCAGCAAAATCAGAATTTATTTTGAATTTTATACGAACGCAACTTAATGATTCACCGGTAACGTATTGCGTTTACCTTGATTCCGATGTTGTTGGATCTAACACCGATTCTAGCGAACCGCAGCTTGTTGTGAGAATGTGGTCAAGCGTCGATGCCATGCTTGCACGCAATGACGGCGTGTCTCAGCCCGCGCGCACTTCGACAGCGAAAATGGAAAATAGCCTTATCAGCTTGCAGTATGGAAGCGCTTATGTTGATGTGCATACGTTGACATATCAGGGCAAGCTTGAGACAGAGCCAAAGCATGTGATTTTACTACATGGCCTTGGAGAGTCTGTCGAGTGCTGGAAAGAGATCCCCGAATTGCTGAAAGAAAAAGCAATAGTCCATGCCATAGACATGCCCGGGTTTGGTGCTTCAGGTAAGCCAAATATAAGATATTCGCACGATGAATACGTTGAACTGATAGGAAAATTTATGGAGGCTAAATCCATAGAGAAGGCTGTGCTGGTCGGTCATTCTATGGGGGGCACATTTGCTATTGATTTCTGCAGCAAGTACCCGGAGAAGGTAGAAAGCCTTGCGTTATTAAATAGTTCTAGTCTACCGCTAGCATCTATGACCGTTAAATTTTTTAGATTTTTACATTGGTGTTATATAGGATACTTGATCCCGTCGCCGCTTGTCAGATTTATCACATTATCTGTATTAAAAAAATGCATAGGCAAGAAAGAAATTTTAGAAAGAGTTTCGGAGCAGTTCAAAACTTCATCACCCCGTGCCTTAACTTACATGATACGCGAACTTATACTGCTTGATTTATCAGATGCGCTGAAAAGGATAAAAAAACCGACGTTGATCATTTCCGGCAAAAAAGGAGACAGCCTTAGGCCATTATCGACAGCCATAGAAACAGAAAGAATTCTAAGAGAGAATGAAGTACCTGTAGAGTTAATAGTGCTGGATACAGGTCACTACTCCCCAACCGAAGACTCTAAAGGAGTTGCAGAGGCGATATTAAGCTTTATCTCACGCACATCAAAAGGGATAGGTGAGCCCCCGCCCGCGCACACTTCGACTGCAAAAGGCAAAAAAGTAGAAGGCAGGCCAGGCTGGATATGGCAGCACGGCGACATCGCTAAATATAAGCACTTGCTTGCCGTTTTAGAACAAAGCGGTCCGATGGCTACTATTCCGCAATTCGAGATTGACGCAAACACAGACAGGGCTATGCGCGAGGAAATTCCCGGCGTAGATTTTGAAGAGTGGAGCGCAGGGTCCGGGCACCTTTCTGATGAGGAGTTCATAAAGCAGGTTGTAGCCTGGATGATAGAGCTTTGCGGGGCCGTTGTATTGCTTAATGAAGCAGGATTAGAGCATGGCGATGTAGGTACTATAAACGTGGTCATAGACAGCAGGACAAATTCCCCTGTGCTGATAGATTTCTTTGGCGAGGAAGGGTACAATGCCCCTGATTTCAAGGACATAGTAATTACTCTAAGAGAGGCATTGGGATGCCGTACTCTAAATAAACCACTGGGAAAAGCCATTGGTAAAGAGTTAGCAACCCTGCCTAGCGAGATTCGGAAAAGATTCGGGAGGCAATATAAAGATCTGCTTGATATTGCCTATGCTGATTACCCGTCTGCGAGAGCATTTATGGAAGCATTATCGGCATACACGCCGCCAACCGCCCGCACTTCGACTGCGGATGGAGCGGAAAGACCATCCCTACAGGAGCTGGATAGAGAAGATCTCGAAAGTTATTTTAAATATCTAAGCAAAAATCCCTCATTGATAGAAAGAGATCTTGAGTATATAGAGCTGATAAGCCGGGGGGTCAGCGCAGAGGATTTGTACAATTTAAGGGCCTTTTGCCTCGAAAACTATTTTATACCCATATATTCAATACTCTCCCTAGATGGGGTAGTGACAAGAATACAAGAAGGTGATCAGCTTGCAAGAATAAAGTTTATAGATCTGCTTGATAAATATTTCATTCTTGTTAAAGATGAAGAGATAGCGCAGATTACAACACTTCTTAAGGCAAGGGTATTGTTTGCTTCAAGGATTGACGGCACTATGCTTGTGCCGGCTGCCATGCTTCAAGACAAATATTCTGATATGGATAGCCTGAGAGATGCGGCCAGTGAGGGCTATGTTGTGCCGATAAGCGAAGCAAGAGATGCAAAAGGAAGGCTTCTATTTCATGAAGACGGAGTGCTATCGAAAGCGTTGGAAGATATTACCGGGCTGAAGAAAGAGCCCAACATCTTCTTAATACCGATGGCGTCTGATGAGAGAATCGATATACATGGAAGAACGCGCTTTTCTGTAAGCACACCTTCATATGTATTTAAAGGTGCCGGTAACCGCCGTAGTTTTAACACTCTCCCGGGACTCAGAGTCTTTTTTGGCCGTGGTGCAAATGGATTCGAGGGAGGACTTCTCAATTATGTGCTTGAGCCGGAAATTTTGGCTTTGCTTCGCAAGGGATTTAATGCACTTATAAAGAAGTCGGATTACATAGAAGAACTTGCTAGTGAATATAATGCAAGAGAAGATGTCTTTAACACTCCAGAAGTGAAGTTCAGGCCTTTGGCCATACCCGCAACTGTCAGGGACAGAAAAGAACTAATGGCACAAAAAGACGTTGCGAGCGCTGTTATCGTCGATATAAAAGACAAGGTTCTTCTCGATGTTAAGAAGGCCTTTTCCCTGTTAGGATTGCCAGAGAAATGGAAGCCTTGTGTAGCTGTGATACTCCCCAATTTTTAGACCAGTAGTTAAGGTGTAAAATGGTGTATAAT
>CAZKWI010000128.1:0-4226 GCA_964556455.1 uncultured Planctomycetia bacterium
CAGCATCTGTCGGGGTCGGTCTCGTAAAGATTCTCAGGGATCTCCGCGTCGTTCCTGTATATCTTCAACTCCGGATATCTCTCCACAATATCCCGCATGAATTTAACTGTTTCGGCAGGCTTAAAACGCGTGGTGACTATGAATCCTCTTATATCGGGGTTAACCCTCTTCGCCAGATCCCAGACTACCATGGAATCCTTGCCGAGTGAGTTTGCCACGACAAGGGAGTCGCCAAAGGTCTCCCAGGCCTTCTCTATAATGGACATCGAACGCTTTACCTTCTCATCAAAATTAAGAGAGTCTACAAGCGTCCCGAGATTCTCCGTTGTACTGATCATGGCCATCTCTTATCTCCCAAAAACGATATTGTATAATAAAAGCGCCGCCGCATCAAGGCCATTTTCACTCCACGCCATTGCATAATAGTGGACAACGCCGGGCCGTTTCAGATCCCCTTATTCAAGAAATTAAAGAGGAGGTGTGCTGCAGTCCCCTCTTCGGGATGTCCCTGGACGCTAATAGATCTATCACCGTACTTGATCGCCTCTATAATTTCGATTACTTCCCCGTTCGGGTCCGTCACCCTGCTCCTGGCGAGTACTTTTGCGCCCTCGGGGGGTCGCACCACTGCCAGCTTATGATACTGCATTATCGGCAGTGCGCCTCTGCCTCCCAGGATATCGTCGTCCTCCGATACCTCTATCTCCTTCACGCCTTTTATAATCTCTTTCAATCTCACAACACTGCCGCCTTCCTTGCGTGCCTTCCATTGGTGAGAATGACATATATAGAATTTCGGTATATCTTCGGTGTCTTCTTCTACCGGCACGCCGTCCCCGCCCGAATGTATAATAACATCCGCGCGGCCGACGAGTGATTCAGAGACGATTTTCGAGGCATCATACATGTCCAACTTGAAGGCCTTTTCCGGGAATGCCTCGTTGTATCTCTCAATGGTCTTTTTTATCTCCGGGGAAAAAAGGCTGTTATAATTGAATACGACCGCTCTTCTCAAGGCAATCACCTTCTTATAGTTGCCTTATCCTGCACTGAATATCGAAGAAACCAGAAATTTTGTCAGATATAGAAACCGTACAGCTTAAGGGACGCCTCTTTTACTTCACGGGGGTCTCTTTTTGTGAAGAAATGGCTCTTCCATTGGGTGCCGGTGTAGTCCCTATACTCATTTTGTTCAGGTGAATACGGAAGGGTAAGCGGCCTGTCTTCTCTGACGAACCCGGCATTGGTCAAAAGATACGCATCGTACCCGTAGCTCTTCATGAGGTTATAGGTCTTCTCTTTATCCTGGTCGTTGAGCCCTATCTCCACGATAAGATCGACATTCCTTCTCTTTAGAAGGGCATCTGAAGTTCCGAGGATATTCAGCTCATTTCCTTCACAGTCAAGCTTTATCAGCGTATCACGCGCATCATCCCCCGCTATGAGCGGCAGAGTGGTGGTCGTTACGTTCACTGTCTTATATGGAAGTTTCTTATATATGCCGTCCGTCCCTTCAAAAGAGTTTGAAAGCGAAGCGGATGACGCAAGCTTGGATGAGTTACTGGCAACGGGGTAATACATCGTGGCATCTCTGCCATCGGCCCTGTCTAGAGCCTTCTCCACCAGCTTGAAATCCAGACCGTTAAGCCTCTTTATCTTCTTCAGGTATTCTATATTGGCAGGGAACGGCTCCACCGCTATGATCTCGACATCTCTATTAAATGCCACAGAAGCCAGTATAGAGAAGAATCCTATATTCGCCCCTGTGTCAATAAACCTGTCGATACGCCACGGGTACTGCTCTATAAGGGTTACCACTTCACCCTCAAAGGTCTTGTACCCGCCGAACGCTATCTCCTTTAACAGATTAGAGTTAGAAAGATCCGGAAAGAGTATATCCCTGTCTTTTACCCTTATCTTCTTGCTGCGGAGTGCGCCTGACTCTATAAGGGTGGTAACGAGCTTTTTTTTGACCAGTTGGGCGATTCTTGCCATCGTATCTGATCTCCTCGAGAAGGTAATTATATCCTTTATAGCCCCGAATATCAAGGAAAATTGGGGACGGGGTGTTTTGTGATCTCAGGCCTGTCCCAGGACTAAACTTAAGGGTGCCCCTTTGGCACGGGCATACCCGAGAACCTTGGTCCTGTCGCTGACCGCGTTCATACGGAAGTGGTAGAGCGCCATTTCGGGTCTTTTGTACTGCCGAAGCATTTCTTTTAATAGCGAAACCCCGTCCCTGTTGAACTCAAAGCGGTATCTCTCCGGCAGATCAAGCCTGAAATTCGAGAATGGCACGGTTGCAGCGCTATCGAGCCATGCCTCAAGGTCATAATCGTACTCCTTCTCTGTAAAAGGCTCAAAATCGGTAAAATCCGGTATCTTGTCGCTGCAGCACTTTATGACGAACGCCGGCTCTTCCGGCCCGCACAGGATCCCGCTCGCATCTAAGAACCTCTCAAGGGTGTTCGCCAGGTAAAAAGAGATATCATCTAGGATCCCCCTCCCGGAGATCAAGATGCATAAATATAAGATATTCAGGGCAAAGGAAGTCTCTCTCATCTTCACGATATCTTTTTCTGTGAAATCTTTTTTCACACGGCTTGCGGCCATAAGTTCCGAGTGGGTGGCGCGCTCAAAATTTCTGATGTATTTTCTTATGGATGCGGGCCAGTTCTTGCTGTCATGGGCGGAAAATATGGCGAATGACACCGGATTGAGGCCGTATCTTTTCAGGAACCTCACCATATCAGCGAATATCCCGTCGATAAATATGAGGTGCAAGAGATGCAGCCTCCTCAGCCGGAAATAATCCTTCCTCGTGTACTTCTTATGGGAAATGAGGAGCTCCTCGTATTCGGCGGAACTGATCGTGCCGTATGTCCCGGCATACCTGGGAATGAGCCTGTAAGCGGATTTTATCTCGTGCTCTTCCCTGAATGCCTTTGAGTTTATCTCCGCCCCCCTATAAAGCAGCAGCGGGTAAATGGCGGAATAGAGGCCTTTTTTCGCGACCGACTCAAGGCCCATTATAAAACTCTCGTAAGACTCTCCGGGGAGCCCGTAGATGAATTCGCAGTAGGTCGCCGCACCCGTTGCACGGATGGATTCCAGGGCAGAGTCATATCTTGAGTCGGAAAGGTTGCGTCTTTTAATTATCCTGAGGGCATCCTGGTTCGTGGTCTGCTTTGACATCGATATGGGTGTGAAATCCTTTAAGATGCCTGCTATCTTTACTGTATGGTCGTTGACATTGCTTGTAAAGTATATATATGCTTTCTTCGGGAACCCGCGCTCGATCGAACTTTTTCTTATCTTCTCTGCTATCTCTACGTCTCTTGCTGCACTGCCGAAATTGGCATCCGCCACGTATATGGCATTAACAAATATCTTTGTTCTTTGAGCGATATATTCTATTTCTCCATAGACTCTTTCAAGGGGAAATCTCCTGACCCTTTCCGCCTTGCCCCAGCAGCAGTAAGCGCACGTATGCGGGCAGCCCCGGCTCGTCTCTATTATCGGCACGAGCGCGGGGTCATCTATAAATTTATCCATCAACCCTGTCAGGTAGCAGGAAGGCATCTTGTTTAAATCGCAATATTGCGGGACATTCTTGGATCCCTTTTTGAAATCGTTATTTTGGAGTCCGACAACCGATGACGGGATGTCTGTCCATACGCGGGAGGCAGCCATATCGTTATTCTTAAGCGCATTCACCAGCATCTCAAATTTATATTCGCCCTCACCCGGCACATAAAAATCCAGTTGGGGCATATTTGACAAAAAATCTTTAATACCGTTATCTGAGTAGGAATCGATATTCGGGCCGCCCATAACAGTGATCGCCCGTGGGTTCATACTCCTGGCCATCCTCAGGAACTGCCTGTTTAAATTAAGATTCCAGTAATAGTTCGATAGCCCTAGGATATCGCAGGATCCGGAATGGCTTAGGGCGCTGTGCAGCTCATGAGGGTCCTTGAATATCTCGACCGAGACATCCTTGTGCACGCTCTTCAGGTATGCGCCCAGGTGCCCCGCCCCGAGCGGATAGGGATACATATACTCATTTGGCGCAGTATATGTCAGATCGGCAAGAAAGACTTTCAGATCATTATTAGCTGACATAGGGGTATATTATATCATAGTTAAGGGACGTTTTCAAAATCAAGCACAGACCTGTTGTACTAGCTCAATAATTCAGTAACACTTTGCAGTTTATCAAAAGG
>CAZKWI010000129.1:0-4059 GCA_964556455.1 uncultured Planctomycetia bacterium
CTTAATCCGGAGGAGTGCTATTATGCTATCGCGTAAAAGTATTTGCATTACCTCAGAAGTGTCCCCTTTCATTCCATTGCGCTTGCTTTTTCTTCATTTTAGTATATAATTATAATATAATATTTTAATTTTCCTACACACTCACTTCAAACATCAGGGGTCTTGTGTGGTCAAAAAGTATAGGCGCGGGAAGAAACCTTCTTCGACTAAGAGATACGCCAGGCTTAAGAAGCGGCTGAAGGACCTTTCCTCCAAGGACACTCTCACAAATCTGCATAATTATCAGTATTTCACCGAACGGCTCGACGCGGATCTCAAGGACGCAAAGAGATACGTATTCCCTCTGTCCTTAATAGCAGTGGATATAGACTATTTCAAATCCATAAACGATATGTACGGATACCGCGCTGGCAACCGCATATTGAAGGAATTCTCCCATTATCTAGTTAAATTCGCAAGGACGAGCGATGTTATTGCGAGGTCGGGTGCTGCTGAATTCGTCGTGCTTTCGCCGCATACGAATAAGGGCGGCGCTATGGCCCTGGGCCAGAGGCTCTGCAAAAAGATGCATAAACACGTATTCGACGCGCATAAGAACAAGATAAAGATCAAAATAAATATCGGTGTGGTGAATTACCCTGACGACGGCATAAGCACTCCGGAAAAACTCATAGATATGTGCGACAGCGCAGTTAACGCGGCGAAAGAACGCGGGGGTAATATAACCTGCACCCGCGAAAGCATCTCCAAGAAGCTTGAAGAGCCGCCGGACAGAAAAGAAGCGATAAAAAGTCTCAGGTCCAGATTGAAAGGCGCCGGTAAGAAACTTGACCAGGCGCTCCTGGAGTCCATCTATGCCTTCGCAAAAGCGATAGAGGCGAGAGACCACTACACCGGCAAGCACGCAGAAGATATGGTCTCAATAGTAAGGGCAGTGGGCAGGCAGCTGGGGCTCTCTAAGAGAAAGATAGCGGATCTCGAGCACGCCGCCGTCCTGCACGACCTGGGAAAGATCGGCAAAGATGACAGGATCCTGCGCAAAAAGGCCAGTCTCAGTAAAAAAGAGTACACACAGATAAAGAAGCATCCTATCATAGGGGCCGAGATACTGAGATCGGTGCATTTTTTGAAAGACGTGGTCCCTCTCATCTTGTATCATCATGAAAGATTTGACGGAAAAGGATATACATACGGCTTAAAGGGGAACGAGATCCCGCTGGGCGCAAGGATCCTGGCGATAGCCGATGTCTTCCAGGCGCTCATATCGGACAGGCCTTACCGCGGCGCCTTCACAAGGAGGAAGGCCTTAAAGATCATAACCGATGGCGCGGGAAAAGAGTTTGACCCGGATGTGGTCAGCGCCCTCTTGAAGGCGCTCAAAAAGAAAAAGACCCGCAGAAAGCGATAAATCCATGACCAACTTAAAAGAAGACTTCACGAGAGAAGACCCCTGGCGCGTATTCCGCATAATGAGCGAATTTGTGGACGGGTTCGAGATGCTCAATAAGGTTAGAAATGGTATCGTAATATTCGGCTCGGCCAAGTCAAAGCCGGGTAGTAAATATTATGAACTCGCCGTAAAGACAACACATCTTCTGGCGAAGAAGAAATATCCTATAATAACGGGCGCCGGTTCCGGAATAATGGAGGCGGCCAACAAGGGGGCCAAAAAAGCCGGAGGGGAATCCATAGGGCTCAATATACTGATACCCGTAAGGCAGAAACCCAACAGATACATCACCAACTCCATGGAATTCAGGTATTTCTTCTGCCGTAAGGTAATGTTCGTCAAATACGGGAAGGCCTTCGTTGTCTTTCCCGGAGGCTTCGGCACACTGGACGAATTCTCGGAAGCGATCACGCTCATACAGACAGGAAAGATCGAGCCGTTTCCCGTTATACTTGTGGGGAGAAAGTACTGGAAAGGCCTTCTCGACTGGATGAAGAACACTCTTCTGAAAAACCGCGCTATAGATAAAAAAGACTTGGAGTTATTTTACCTGGCGGACACTCCGAAGGAGATAATGAAGATCGTTAGTGCGTCTGTGGGTAGCGCGAAGAGTAAAAAGCAACGCTGAATGCTATTTCGTCTTTCGCATCAGAGTATATCCTGGAGTTCTTGATGCTGTCGAGGATGTTCAGTTTCAGCTTATCTACCGCTTCATCCTGCGTAAGGGCGTGTGAATAGAGATTCAATTCAGGGCAGCTTGCCACAAAGATATCATCGTCCCCTTTATACACCTCGATATCTATGAACATTACGTTTTGCTCCTGGACAGGAGTTCTTCCCACTCCCTGTCGAGTTCTCTCTGCAATTCGTCTATTATGTACCGATTCTTCTCTTTTTTAAGGTGCGAGAATCTGCCCTGCCCTTCAATAAATTCGGTGAGCGGTTTTTTCTCTTTGGGTTTGTAGGTCACCGCATATCTGCCGTTCTCCACTTCATATAGGGGCCAGAAACACGTCTCTACTGCGGACTTGGCGAGCACTATGCCCTGGTCTGTGGGAAAACGCCACCCAAGAGTGCAAGGCATAATGATATTCATGAACTTGGGCCCCTTTATCTCCAGGGCCTTCTCCACCTTCTTGACAAGGTCCTGCCAGTGGCTTGGGGAGGCCTGCGCGACGTAAGGTATCTTATGCGCTACCATTATGGCGCTGAGGTCTTTTCTGAACTCTTTCTTTCCGGGGACGACCTTTCCTGCCGGCGATGTGGTCGTTGCTGCGCCTTTCGGCGTAGCGCTCGAGCGCTGTATGCCGGTATTCATGTAAGCCTCGTTGTCATAACATACCATCAGCATATCATGGCCGCGCTCCATCGCTCCGGAAAGAGACTGCAGCCCTATGTCGTACATCCCCCCATCGCCGCCAAATCCTATGAATTTTATATCGTCCTTGATCTTCCCCTTTTTTTTCAAAGCCCGGTAAGCGGTCTCTACGCCGCTGAGCGTCGCGGCAGAGTTCTCGAACGCATTATGTATGAATGAGCATTTCCAGGCTGTATTTGGATATATCGTAGTGGCGACTTCCAGGCACCCTGTGGCACATGAAGTTACCAGGGGATACTTGCTGGCAAGAGAGATAAGTTTTACTATAATAGGGGCGGTACAGCCGGAACACATCCTGTGGCCGCTGGATAATGCCGCTTCTCTTTTTATGAGATCCTTGATGGTTGCCATATTATTCTCTTACCCCCAGGTAATTCAGCACCCTGCCGGCTTTACCGCTCGCGGTCACATCATATGAATCTTTGACCATCTTGTGCAGCATACTTACGCTTGTGTCGCGGCCGCCGAGACCGTAGATATAATTCACAGCGGGTATATTGGTCGCCCCGTAAAGGGCGCTTGTTATCTCAGAGTAGAGCGGGCCGCTTACGGCATTAAAAGAGTCTGCCCTGTCCAGCACTGTAACGGCCTTTTTTCCCTTCAGCATACGCCTGATCGTCTCTTTGGGGAACGGCCTGAAGACACGCGGTTTAAGAAAACCGGCCTTTATGCCGCTTTTTCTCGCCTCGTCAATGACCATCCTTAAAGTCCCCATGGTCGATCCCAGCCCCACAATGACAAAATCGGCGTCTTCGGACTTATAGCTTTCTACTATGCCGTACTCTTTCCCGAAAGAGGCCTTGAACTCTTTTGCCACTTTCTCTATAACAGCCTGGGCGTTCATCATGCCCTGCGCCTGTTGGCGTTTGTGCTCGAAATAATAATCCTGAAGGTCCAGGGGGCCTATAGTTATGGGATTTTTCAGGTCCAGAAGATTTACCAGGGGCTTATATTCGCCGGTAAAAGCCTTTATCTTTTTGTCATCATATATATCGACATTCTCCATCCCGTGGCTTATGACAAAGCCGTCCAGGTTCACCATTACAGGCAGCCTTACGTTCGGGTCTTCGGCTATCTTCACGGCCTGTATGGTATTGTCGTACGCCTCCTGGGCGTTTTCGCTCCACAGCTGTATCCAGCCTGAATCCCGCGCGCCCATCGCGTCCGAGTGGTCGCAATGTATATTTATAGGTGCGGAGAGCGCCTGTTAACAACGGGCATGACGATCGGC
>CAZKWI010000130.1:0-3952 GCA_964556455.1 uncultured Planctomycetia bacterium
CCCTGCAGGATAGACATAGTGTCCATAGATCTTAATAGCAAAGACCCTATAGAGCTGATAAAAGATGCCTTCTGGGCATAAAAGGGAGATATAGATGCTTGCAAAGATAGAATCGTGCTGCACAAGCGGTATGGAGGCGCATCTTGTAGATGTGGAAGTGGATGTTGCCGGAGGAAGACTGCCGGGTTTTTCAATAGTGGGGCTCCCCGATGCCGCTATCAGGGAAAGCAGGGACAGGATAAAGACGGCCATAAAAAATTCCGGTTACCGTCTTATCTCAAAGAAAGTTACGGTAAACCTCGCCCCGGCTAATATACGAAAGAACGGCCCCGGCTTTGACCTGCCTATAGCCATAGGCATACTTGTAGCAAACGGTGTATTAAAAGAAGAGTCGTTAAAAGATCATGTAATATGCGGTGAACTGTCTCTTGGCGGAAAGATCAAGCCCATAAAGGGCGTTCTTCCTATGGTCATGAAGATGAAAGCGCTGGGAAGCCAGCGGATAATACTACCAAAGATGAATTCAAGTGAATCTTCAGTAGCGAAAGATATAACGGCATACCCCGTATCGCACTTAAATGAGGTTGTCGACTTTTTGAACGGCCTTATAGATATAAAACCGGTCAGGTCTACCACAGCAGCGTTACTCCGGAAGAATTCGAGGTACAGGGCGGACTTCAATGACGTCAAGGGCCAGTACCATGTAAAAAGAGGCCTTGAGGTCGCAGCTGCAGGCGGACACAATATCCTCATGATAGGCCCGCCCGGTTCAGGAAAGACGATGCTCGCCAAGAGGCTCCCTACTATAATATCCGATATGACCCTCGATGAAGCGCTTGATGTATCCAAAATCCACAGCATAGCAGGACTTTTGTCGCCCAAAAAGGCCCTTATAGGGACAAGGCCCTTCAGGTCGCCGCATCACAGCATATCGGTATCAGCCCTGGCAGGCGGCGGGACATATCCCAAGCCAGGCGAGATAAGCCTGGCGCACAATGGCGTGCTATTCCTGGATGAACTGCCCGAATTCAATAGAAACGCCCTAGAAGTATTGAGACAGCCTCTGGAAAACGGCGAGATGTCCATATCCCGCGTAAAGAGCACCGCTACATACCCGGCAAGGTTCATGCTGGTCTGTTCAATGAACCCGTGCCCTTGTGGATTTTTCACGGACCCTAAGAAGGAATGCCATTGCACCCCGTATCATATCCAGCGCTATCTCTCAAAGATCTCAGGGCCGTTATTAGACAGGATCGACATACACTTGGAAGTACCGCGTCTCACATACGACCAGCTTTCTCAGAAAAGATCGGGCGAGGCATCGTGCGATATCCGCGGGCGGGTCAACATGGCGCGCGCCACACAGAAGAAAAGATATAAAAAAGATGCCCTAAGCTTCAATTCACATCTTGAGCCAAAGATGATCGACATGCACTGTATGGTTGATAAGGATGGTCAGGAACTTTTGAAGATGGCTATACTCGAGATAGGCCTCTCCGCGAGGGCGTATGATAAGATCCTGAAGATCTCAAGGACCATAGCAGATCTGGATAGCAGTGAAACTATAGAAGCGGTTCATATATCTGAAGCGATCGGATATCGGGCATTAGATAGAAATTTATGGGCTTAAAAGAGAGGTAGATTATGAAAATTATTCCGTCAGAAAAAATAGAAAATAAAATATTTTTGCTACGTAGTCACAAGGTCATGATTGACCGGCATCTTGCAAAACTTTATCAAGTTAAGCCTATAGCTTTAAGACAACATGTTAAAAGAAATATGGATAGATTTCCAAAAGATTTTATGTTCAAACTTTCAAAAAAAGAAGCCGAAACTTTGGTATCACAAAATGTGATACCATCAAAAAGAAGCCTTGGCGGGCATTTGCCATATGTCTTTACCGAACAAGGCGTTGCTATGCTCTCAAGCATACTAAAAAGTAAGCGGGCCATTCATGTTAATATTGCTATTATGCGCGCTTTTGTTAAATTGCGACAGATTCTTTCTACCCACAAAGAACTCGCCCATAAATTAAAGGAACTGGAACGCAAGATAGAAAATCACGATAATGAAATTCAGACCATATTTGAGGCGATCCGCCAGCTTATGATGCCTTTTGAAAAATCAAAACGGCGGATCGGTTTTCGTGTGGATTAGTGTCTTTTTATTGCAGGGGTAGACCGATAATGCCGAACGGGTTAGATCCGGCAGGTTGGTTTATCATTTTAGGGGCAATGTTACTGTAACGACTGTTCCCTTCTTTTCTTCGCTATCTATTTTAATATTACCTCCGTGACTATCGATAACCTTCTTGCAGATGCAAAGGCTCAGGCCGATACCCGTTCCATGATGCTCTATATTACCGACAGCAAAAGGACTGAAAATATTATCTAAAACCTGCTTTTCAAAGCCTCTGCCGTTATCACATATCGTTATCGCGGCGAACTTTTCTTCCCGGCTATCCTTTGAGAGTTTCAGCGTAATGTTGGTGCCTTTAGGGTTATGAAAAGCCGCATTGTGGATAAGGCGGCTCAATATATCAAGGATCTTACCCCGATCAATAGAAACCTGCTCTTTATCTAAATTAAATTCTCTTTTCAGTACTACGCCGTACTGAGATATTATATGGTTAAGCCCTTCAAAGTTTTCATTTAAAAAATCACTTAAGACAACGTCTTTTTTATCCATCATTACTTCTGACTTGGTAAGGCTTGTATAATAAACTATGCTTTCAATGGTATTGACCAGTCTGCGGCGCCCTCGATCAATAGCTCCAAATATGGATTGTTTCTTCTCGTCGCTAAAATTCTTCATCTCTTCAAAGCCGGGAGCCCCGACTGTATCTTTAAGAATACTTAAACCCTCCGATATTATTGCAACAGGTGTCCTCAATTCATGGCTCATTAATGCAATAAAATCGTCGCGCATGGAATCGAGCATGTCTTTGTCCTTTTTCAGATCATGCACTAACTTCTGATAAAAATCAGAGTCCTTTCTTTTGTCTTCCGCGTCTTTTATGCCGTCTTCGATCGACTTCTTAAGTTTCTCCAATTCAACAGGCTTTGTTAAGTAATCGTGAACGTCTATTCTTATGGCCTCTTGCGCGATATCCAGCTCAATACACCCGGTTAATACTATTATTACAATATCCGGCTTCAGTTTTTTTGCTCTTTTCGTGAACTCTATCCCATCCATAAAGGGCATCCTGATGTCGCTAATCACTATATCAAAATTTTCTTTAGCCAGGATATTCAAGCCTAATAACCCGCTCTCTACCCCGGTAGTTTTATATCCGCGTTTATCAAAAAAGCCCTTGAGCGTTTCCCTCATTTCTGCTTCGTCATCCACTATGAGGATCTTACGTACCATACTTTTCTCCTTAATAAAAAAACCGCCTTGTAAACCCTGGGGCTGCAAGGCGGCTTTGAATTCTCAACTCTCAATCGAAAACGCCGGTTCCTTGGTTATAAATATAGACCGTACCCGAAGGCCCCCGGTAACTATGGCTGGCCGTTTTTTCCCAGCCACCTTCTGCTACAGGGCTTTCAAGGATGTTGCCGAAAAACCGATTTGAATCTGATGCCGGACCCGTTCCGGCATTATCGAGAACTGTAGGATATAGAGGGTCTCGGCCAATCACCAGGGATTCCGCATAATATATATTCAGTCCTTCTCTTATGCCTCCAACCAACCCGTCCTCCTGGCTTCTCTTGGCGGAATCATGCATGCCGACAAAACGCGGCAGCGCCACTACGGCTATTATGCCTAATATCATTATAAGTACGATCAGTTCTATAAGCGTAAAGCCTTTAATATGTTTCATTCAAGGCCTCCTTTAGTCCTTTTATGGGTAAGGATACCATAAAATATCGCCATTTGCAATAGCTGCTGCTAGTTATGTAACTAACATGTCAAGATGTCCGCTGTTTCTAACATATGATGTGTCCGCTTT
>CAZKWI010000131.1:0-3913 GCA_964556455.1 uncultured Planctomycetia bacterium
CGAAGTTGTAGAAGGTCGGGCTTCCCGAAATCGTTGCGGTTGCGGAGTTGGTGAAGTTGACCAGGGAGGTTCCGTAGGTGAAGGTACCGTCTCCAGCCCAATATGCCGAAGACACAACGTTGGCAGAGCCGTTGTTGTTCAGACCAGAAGAGTCTGTGAATTGCTGACCTGTTCCTTCATCCATCTTCAAGCAGCTTACCAATCCAGTCTGATTTGATAGGTCTGTGCAGGTTTCGAACATCCCAGCACGGAGGTCAGACTCAGAGCGGGAGACATTCCAAATCCTTACCTCATCAAAGAAGCCATCGAACTCGTCATAGGCAGTTCGGTACTTGCCTATAACAACGTTTTGTGGGGTGTCCCCTATTGTGCCGGGAGTGGCAGTTCCCTGATCAACAAGCTTCCCGTCATAATACATTTTGACAGCGTCACCAGTGTAAACAAATGCGACATGGGTCCACTCACCCGCTGGCGGGAGGCGGTCAGAAACTACGCCACCGAGACTATCTGTGCCATCATAAACTGAGAATTGTATAGCGTCGCTGTCTTTGACTCTAAATGTGAGGTAGGCCCGGTCTCCGTCTGAGTTATCATATTTGTTGATCAATCCTATGTAGTTGTTAACCCAGGTGTCCGGCTTTATCCATGCCTCAAGGGTCAGCTGACTCATACCGTCAAGGGTTTCGGAATCATTAAGGGTTACATAGTAGACTTGGTTTCCATAGAATGCATCCTTGCCGATGAGTCCGCCGCTGGAGGTCCAGTCGCCGGAGACTGTTATATTTTGGATTGACGCATTAAAAGTTGCGCCTGTTGCGATTGTTAAATTTGTTGCATTAAAATCAGTGGTAATAGTTCGCGTACCAGAAGCCATAATCTCTTTATCTACTGCTGCCCAATTTGTATTTGATTTAGCACTTCCCGTGCCAATGTTTATCATTCGCACCCCGCTATTCAGTTCAGCATCATTCATGTCTATATCATTAGCAGCCGTAAGAACATTCGCCAAAGGCGTTCCTGAAAAAGTACCATCATACTCAAAGTCGGCTGCAAATACTAACCCGTCAGTTCCGAAATCAAGTGTACCTCCACTCGGAACATTCAGGAGGCCACTGAACTCCGCCCGCTGGCCGGAGATGTTCAGGATGTCGTTTCCACTGACCGTGAAGCCCGCGAACTCGCAGTCGCCAGTCAAGGTTATTATGACATCTGTTCCCCCTGTTGTTTGCGCAGCTGTTATGTTAACATCCTCTAATCTTACTAAGGAATTTGCATCGCCCTTGTCCCAATCGATGTTGGTTCCGGTTATTATAGCAGGATATAGCTGGGCTGCCCCCTGTATCTTCACCCAGTTCACTGTGTTGTCGGTTAGGCGGAGGTCACCGCCTGATGTAACAATTGTCCCTTGTTGTGTGGTATTTCCCATCGTCAGGGTTACGGTATTGGTTTGTGAATCTAATTCTCCATAACCATTACTGTCAAATAAGTTAAGCACGGTAGTGTTTACTCTGATTTGGGGATGGACATAGGTATCATCATCTGTGGTTAGGTTGTAGAATATCGTCTCTGTGCTTCCATTCAGAACAGAATGGGTGGAAGCAGTATCAAACAAGACATTTCCGTTATTGTGTGTGAATGTCCCGTCGTTTTTCCAGTTGCCTTTGACTGTTGTCGTGCCGGAGGTTGCCAGGAAAGTTGCACCAGAAGCTATTGTTACTGAACCAAACGAGTGAGCACCAGTATGTTGTGTTCGACCCCACTGACCACCATTGATAACCAAGTCCTCAGTTACAGTAATTGTTTGAGCATCACTATTCATTCTTACTGTTCCCGCATTTATTGTTAAGTCATTATCAATTGTGAGCTGGTCTAGATACCTATTCCCAGTTCCTACGCTAAACTCGACATCATAGGGATTCCCTGTTGCTGCTTGGAAATCGGCTCTGATATTTGTTCCACCGCTTTTTGTAAAATGTATCAAACCACTATTTGCAGTAAGAGTTCCATCATTGTCAAGTGCGTATTCTACACCATCCCAATCCGATATCGTCGTGGTTCCGGTTGTCGCGTTGTAGAGGCCGCCGGAGTTGATTGTCAGGGAGCCGAAGCTGGTGGTTGAGTTGTACCAGGTCGGGTTGCCGCTGAAGGATAGGTCAAGACCGTATCCGCTTGAATCTGTTGCAGTGGTTCCAGAGGCATCATCCAGTTTCCAGTGGCCTGAAAGTGCGGTTGTGTTATCGAAGTTGTTCTCGTAGACAGCTGCGATTTCTGTTGCCGAGAGTGAACGGTTGTATATTCTCACATCTGAGATATCTCCTGTGAAGTATGCGAGATCGCCGCCGGCATAATATCTCACACCTATTCTGAAGTATCCATTGTCTCTTGGATCACCAATATCTGAAGAAACATTAGTTGCTTCTAGCTTTCCATCCAAATATAGATTAAGAGTGTCAGCGTCATAATCAAAGGTAAACGCTGCAAAGTGCCACATGCTGTCGTTTACATAAGTGGCGCCAGTTGCTGCAGCATACTCTGCACTAGCCTGGTATTCACTGAAGTAAGCATATAGCTTCCCATTCTTTGTCTGAAGAAGGGACCTGCCTTCTGTACTCCAACCACCAGCATATCCTGCAATTGTCTGAGTATCATTACTTCCTGTCCTGAACCATGCTGTGTAGGTTATGTCTGTCCTTGGAACCAGCTCCCCCTGTGCGAGACCGTCCAAGTCGTCATTTCCATCGAATGATATTCCTGTTGCGGATTTGGAGTCGAGGGTTCCGTCGAGGAGGACGTCACTTGTGGCAACTAGGGTTCCCTTATGGGTGACCTGGGCGCCGCTGGAGACGTTTAGTTTGTAGAGGTTATAGGAGGTATTGATTCCGACGATTGTTGCGTTTGAGTTGAACTTGATGGTTCCAGAGTTGTCAGAGAGGGTTCCATAGTTGATTAGGTTGCCGGCTGTGATGTAGGTAGTGTTGCCGGTAGCGGTGTAGGCTCCGCCAGAGTTTATAGTGAGGGAGCCGAAGTAGTGGTCATTATTTCCGGATGCGACATTTATTGTAGCGCCATTCTGTACTGTGGCGTCTCCTGTGACGTTAATCTTGGAGCATGAACTGTGGGTAAGGAGTATTCCTGCCCTCACATCTAAGTCGTTCTCTATTGTTGCTACTCCACCTACACAGTAGATGTTGCTTGGTGTGTTCAGTTCGAGGTCGTAGAAGTTCGGACTTCCAGACCATTGGGTCTCTACTCCGGTTGTGAAGTTGAAGAGGCCGCTGTTGTGGGTGAAGGTTCCGCTGGAATGCTTGTACATGGCGTTACTTCCAGTTTCACTCGTTATTTCTGTTGTTCCAGAGGATGCTGTGTAGGCTCCTCCGCTGTTTATCGAAAGGGAGCCGAGAGACATATAGGAGGCGCTCTCCGAGGCATCAAAGGTTCCGGTTACTGTTGTGAGGGCTGTGGTAGTAACACTTGAATTAGTGAGGAAGCTTGCTCCTGTCTGGACGTCGAAGTATCTTGCTCCAAGGATGTCGCCCTTTGTGCCGAGGATACCGGAGGTATTTATATCATAGGTTGCCGAGCTGAGCTTGTTAAGGGTTGAACCTGCTGTCATGTTCAGGATCCCGCTCGAGCTTATGTTGATTTGATACTCGCCGTTCGAGGAGGAGTTCATGTAGATTGTGAAGTTCGTCAGGTTGAGGTAGCCGTTTGATGTTATGTGGATGGAACCTGTCAGGTTCAGGACCTCATTTGTACAGGGCATGTTGGTGTCAACAATCCAGTTGCCGTATCCGTTCAGTGGGTAGTTGCATACTCCCGCAGGCTGGCTCAGGACTAGGTCGACCTGGACGTTCTGCTCCAGAGTTATGTTGGTTGTGTTTGTCGCTGTGTAGATCTGAGAGAGGATTGTCTT
>CAZKWI010000132.1:0-3836 GCA_964556455.1 uncultured Planctomycetia bacterium
GATAGAATGATCTTTTTCATTTTTATTCTTCCTGTTTTAGGTTATAAAAATCTGTTGGGTTCTTAATCTCTGGTCAAACCACCTCTTTAATATTTACATAATTAACCAAAGTCGGGTTTATCCTGCTACAAAGAACGGTTATTCCCCAGCCTGCCAGTATAAGAGCGGTGATAGTCACCCCTAATAACAGATCGCTTACGATATTTTCAGAAATAAGGAACAATTCACCATTCCACCAGTGGTCTATCACTCCGAATAAAGCGGCCCCGTAAAACATCAGGTTTAACCACCAGACCTTTACACTTCTTGTCCTGCCCCAGGCTACAGATGTAACCACAGCCCCTATTAATGGCGCGGCATAGCACATTTTTAACCTCCTTGTTATTTTGTTTGTGTTACGATAATCAATATCGTGTTACTAATAAGTAAAAAAATATCACAGTTCTTTCGCGATAGTCGCGGCGGTCAGTGTCCCATATTTCACCCCCTTTGCGGATCTCATTTTGTTCGCTAAGGTTTCGATTTCGTTTGCTTTGCCCTTCACGACAATAGTTTCCAGGCAATTACTGTGGTCCATATGTATATGCTGGCTGGAGATTACGAGATTGTGGAAGTCATGCTGGATATCGGTAAGTTTGTTTACGAGTTCCCTTTTGTGGTGATCGTATACAAGGATGATCGCCCCCGCGACTTCTTTGTTTTCAGACCATTCCTTTTTGACAAACCTTTCCCTTATAAGGTCCCTTATGGCTTCTGAACGGTTCTTATATTCCTTCTCTTTAATATATTTATCAAAACCTTTCAAAAGGCCTTTTTCCAGTGAGATCCCGAACCTTACAAGATTTGACATTATTAATCCTCTTAATAGTGTTACCTTTTAAATAATAGTAACACAGTGGGTTGTTTCTGTCAAGAGAAAATAAGAAAGTTCTTCCTGGCCTTTAGCAGAGCCTATAAAAAATGTTATGTAAGCTTTGGTTGAAAATTAAGACTTGTTTTTGCTAAAAGAATATAAAAATAGCCCTACTAAAGCAATTGTATGAAATGGTAACATAAATGCTAGTTTGCTAATTTGACTTCCTTCCATAAGCATTCTGACTAAGGAATAGAGAAAATAAAAGGAATATATTTGCTAAATGAAAATAAGAAAAGACCGATTACCGGAATTAACCATATTGCGCTTACCAAAAAATAAGCTATATTATAATGAGCCTGAGTGATACCGGCTGAAACCTCAACAGGTTCTATATAATAATGATAAAAAATTCCAAAAAGTACTGCTACTAAATAAATCCAACTATATATTTTGTAAAAACGTAATAAACGTTTGTTCATTTATGCAACTCCTCCCATCCATCTTCTGTCCATTTCTTCAATGACTGCGTTAGGAACTATTATCCATGGGCCTCTCGGGCCAATATTTACTTTTCCTAACATTTCCTTCACTGTATCAAAAATACTGTATAAATTATGCAGCATTCTAGCAGGAAATGCCCACCAAGGTTCTTTTGTTTTATTTACAAGTAGAGACTTCTGCAACGCTCTTTCAAATCTCATTCCACTTGCTTTTACAGGATCGATGGCATTTTCGACAGAATTAATTACAAACGTGTTTTCTGAACCTCGTACAGGTTCAAAAATCCCCGTTGCAGGAGTAGGAACTGGATTATTGCCTGCGCCGTGCTTGCCAGTTTTTCCCGCTTCGCTTAAAAATTCGCTCCAATCATTGCCGCTTGCACCGCCAGGCTTTTCGCTTCCTGCTTCAAAGGCCTTCTTGCCTTTTTCAAAATCACCGCTTCCGGCAGCTTCTTTTGCAGCCTCTTGTGTTTGTTGGGCTAGATTTGAAGTTGCCTTAGCAAATATGTTCGTTGCTGCTCCACTAACTGCCCCTGAGCCAGCACCCCACAAGGCTCCCCAGCCACCTGACTGAAGCATGCTATTAGTTGATCCTTCACCACCAGCGTAGCCCGCTACTACTCCCATCCCAAATCCAGATATGGCACCCGTAGTAGCACCTATGAGAGCAGCCTGTCCAATACTAAGTCCTGCCCAGGTTGCGGTACCAAAGGCTTCCATCATAATACCGCCAACATAAGAAGAAATGCCGCCTACTGCGGCACCAACGCAGGCTCCGACTAGCATGCCAGCCCAGACATTGCCTCCAGCATTATGAGCTGATATGCCGCCAATAATTGCGCCGATTATAGCTCCTATTATTGCGCCTAGTATCCAACTATTCCCAGATGGGTCTACGTATTTAACAGGATTGTTTCGACAATAGGCGTATCTATTGAAATCCTGCGGATCATATGGATGTTGTATCGTCGGGTCAGCTGTGATGAACCTACCGAGCTCAGAGTCGTAGTACCGAGCTCCGTAATAATGGAGTTCGCTGGAGTTGTCGTAGGTCTTTCCGGTAAAGCGCTTGTCGGTGTCGTAGGAGTTGTCTTCCGCTGCATATGCAAGGGAGCCGAAAGGCTTATATTCAAAGAGCGAGGCGCGCTGGCCACTCTCGTTGGTGAGGACGTTGGATGAACCTATGTGGTCCGCGTGGACGAAATATGCGTGTATTTCGTCGTCTTCGTGTTCGATCTCGCAGGTTCTCTGGGAACCCATAAAGATCTGCTTCTTATATTTTATGACTTCGTTGGTGGTATTGTCAATGGTTATCTCGTAGGAAGAGCCGATGTAGAGGGTGGTGCGATTATAGATTGCTTCGTCGCCGCCTGCGGCGGCTCCTCGCAATGACGGGGGTGGGGACGTAATGCGGGCTACGCGGCCGCCATCCCCATCATACGTATATTCCGTGATGTCGACCTCAGGATTATATGTGAAGGTACCTTGGGCGTCTTTGTGGAGCCAGCCGGCGTGGATTCCCGCTTGCGCGGGAATGACAGCGTCGTCTGTGCCCAGATCTAGTATCAGGTTCCACTCTTTATATAGAACTATATCTTGTGGTGTGGCTATGGTCGCTCCTGTTATGTCTATGGTGCAGGGTTCTGTGGCGTAGATTACATAGCCTTCGCCGTATTTTAGGGTGTTGAATTGGTTGAACTTGTCGAGGCCTACGTAGCATTTCCATTCCTGGGTTTGGGCGTCATATCTACTGATCTGGTCGAATTTGGTTTTGATGCTGTCGAAGAGGTCTTTTATGGGGACTTCGTCTATGGGTTTAAGGGTACCGTTTATGTCTATGGTTTTATATGGTATTGAGAAGTAATTCCAGCCGGTTGAGAAGTCGAGGGTTGTTGTGGATACTTCTCCCCCTCTTGGGATGGTTACCTTGGTGAGGCGGTTTTCGGGGTCGTATTCATAGGTGGTGTCGGCTTTCTGGGTCATGTTGCCGTTTTGATCGTACTGGATAAGATTCTTCGTCGCTTCGCTCCTCAGAATGACAGGGGTGGTGGAGGTGACGGCGTGGGGGCCAGCGGTTCTGCCGTCTGGCATTGTTTCGCCGTATTTCATCGTTATGTTGCCCTTTTTGGTCATGTTGCCGATGGGGTCGTACTCGTAGGCTATCGTGCCGTAGCGGGGCGCTAATGCGCCAATAAGGCGGTTTAAACCATCATATGTGAAGGCTTGGGTGTTTTGGTTTACCTGGTCGGTTATCTGGGTGACATTGCCTACGGGGTCGAATGAGTATGTGAGGTCCTGGATATCTGTGGAGCCGGAGTTTGTTGCGAGGTGTTGGAGTCTCAGGTTTTCGTCATCGTAGTCGTAGGTTGTTTCGGTGTTGTTGCCGTACTTGATGTACTCTATCTGGCCGTGGGCGGTGTATCTGGTTTCCTTTACGTAGAAGTCGTCGTCTTCGGGAATTCCTACTTTTTTTATGCCGC
>CAZKWI010000133.1:0-3545 GCA_964556455.1 uncultured Planctomycetia bacterium
ATGGCGCAGCTTATTGTTCGGTGAGACAAATGTGGCTTTGACTCAGGTGCCGCTTTTATTAAAGAGCTTGGCCACGTGTGCTATCCTTCGAAGGTTCTCTTTTCTGTCTTCTTCCGAAAACCCGAGGTCCGCATTGAGGGCGCCCCTTACATCGTCCCCGTCCAGGTGTGTGGTGACATATCCTTTATTATCGAGCTCTTCTTTTATCCTCTTGGCGAGAGTGGTCTTTCCCGCGCACGGCAGGCCTGTCAGCCACAGGGTGGTCCTGAGGGTCTTCACGTATTCGGCGACTTCGGACGGCATCTCAAACCCTTTTCCCGAGCGTATCTTAGTTCCTGAGATCCGGCCTATATTTTCCGGCGGGTCTATCCTGTTGACGCCGTAGCCGACCTTTCTTCCTATATTTATGCTCTCTATATCGGGAAGGACTATGGTCTTTACGCTGTCACCGTAGACCCTCCATATCATCTCTATACGCTGCTCTATTGTGTACGGGTTTGCCTCTGAGATCTCTGTATCGCGTATTGCAACACAGACATTCTTCCCCTCTTTTACGGCCTGGTCTATTATGTATTTATGCCCGTTATGGAATGGCTGCCATCTGCCTATGAATAACGCATATCTTTTGTGTGCACTGTACATCTTGCTTCCTCCTTTTTTGGGTTTGCCTTTTTTTTGGAGCCTGTGTAATAATCCAAAAGTGTATACAACTCTTCTTTTTCAGGGTTTATTCTATCAACTTCGTAATATTTTCTGGCAACTGAAATGATAGAATCAATCGACCTTGTCTTTTTGAGGTCGCCGCCTCTGTAAAAAGCAAGGCATATGTTTCCTTTGTTTTCGTCCGTAGAAAACTTATCTGCGAATCTCAGGTAATTGTAGATAGCTTCCTGTTCCATCTCCTGGAAAGAGGCGCTGTTATAAAAGAGATCTATATTGCACTCCACATTCTCTATCTGCCACGGACAGACTGCCAGGATCTGTCTTTCATCATTATCTTTGAAAGATATCCTATCTTCTCCCCTGGTGGCAAGATAGTCGATCGTTTCTGACGGATAAAAATGTTTCAGGTACTGTGTGGCTATATAAACGATCGGCGGAATATCGAGATATAGGTACTTTTTGATATTGGGGTAAAGATGTAGAAGAAGGTGGGCATTCGCGCCATAGCCGCCTCCTACCTCGAAAACACTTCTTACGCTTGAAAGATCTATCTCTTTAGAGAAATTGTATATTCTTAAAAGGTGGGTTATATAATTGATCGAAATCTTTACGCCCTTTATCTCTATGCATTCCTGAGGCGCACCTGCCATGGTATCCGGCAGGGTTTTACCATCAACGTATTGGCGCAGCCAGTCCCCGAATTCCCTGTTGTAGTAATATTGGCGGTAACAGCTCATCCTGTTATAGTGCGCTTGGATCGCCTTTAGATAAGGCGCTATAAGCACCTTCTCCACAAAAGAGATCTTCGTGAATCTCTTCAACAACCCGGGCTTCCAGCCGTCACCCCAGGAGGCAAGCGGGTCCAGGAGTATGCTGTCGGCATAACCTTTTGATATGGCGTGATTCGACCGGAAATTCTCTATGCCGTCCTTCTCTATCGCATTTCTTATCCTCTTGGACGGTTCTGACCAGTAAGGACCGGGCCTATACAGGTCGCTCTGGACGGCCTGGTCCTCCATCATGGTACTCAGTAATTCCGGTTCATTGCGCAGCATAATGATCCTTCTTAATATATCCTACGTGGCCATTGAGAACTCTACATCCAGGCTCTCCTGGCTCTGTTTCTTCTTCGGGCACTCGCCTGTCCAGCAATAGAGGCAGAGTTTCTCACGCGGAAGGCCGACTGCCTCTACCATATCTTCGGCTGTCTGATACCTGAGAGTAGTGACCTCCAGGTCCTTTGCTATCCACTCGATCATCTTTTTGTATTTTTCAGAGCCAGAATCGAGATATTCGGATATATCCTCGAGGTCCTGCCCTTCAATACTCCTTATCGCGCGCCTTGCGGCGAGCTCGTGTATAGAGCGCGTCGAGAGATTGAACCTGCAAGGGAACATCAATGGCGGACAGGCGGGCCTTACGTGTATCTCTTTTGCGCCGTTATCCCAGAGCTTCTTTATGGCAAAGTTCTTCAGCTGTGTGCCCCTCACTATCGAGTCCTCGCAGACCACAATTCTATTGTCTTTTATAATATTCTCTACCGGCACCAGCTTCATCTTTGCAATAAGGTCACGTGTCTCCTGCGAAGGCGGAGTATAGCTCCTGCCGTATCCCGGGGTGTATTTCACGAGCGGCCGCCTATATGGCTTTTTCGACTCCATCGCGTAACCTATCGCGTGAGCCGTCCCTGAATCCGGCACGCCCGAGACCACATCCTTCTCTATATCGCTATCACGCCTGGCAAGCGCCCGGCCGCATTTTTCCCTGACCGTTTCGGTGTTTATGCCTTCGTAATTTGACGCCGGGAAACCGGTATATATCCACAGGAACGTACAGATCTGGCTTATATTACCGCCCGACCTCTTCTGGGCCATCCCTTCTTCGTTCATCAGTACTATCTCCCCGGGCTCCATGAACTTTATGGTCTCGAACTCGCTGTTGGGGAAAGCACATGTCTCGGAGGTTACGGCTATGGAGTCAGTCCTCTGACCGATTATAAGGGGCGTATAGCCATGCCTGTCCCTCGCGGCATAGATGCCGTCTTTTGTCAGAAGAAGAAGCGAGCACGAGCCGTCTATGAGGCTGAACATCTTCTCTATTCCGTCGATAATATTGTCGCCGAGGCTTATGAGCTTAGCTATGACCTCGGTCATATTGAGCTTGCCTTTAGAGACCTCGCTGAAAGAGACTCCTTTTTTTCGCAGGTCTCCGGCGAGCTGGTCAGTATTCTCCAATAGGCCGTTGGTCACTATGCAGAAAGGACCCAATTTTGAATTTAGATATATCGGTTGCTCATCAAAGGCGCTTATAGCACCTATACCTTTACCGCCTTTTATTTGCCTGCAGTCGTTAAAGAACTTGGCCTTGAACTGCCCCTGTGAAATGTCGTGTATGCGGCGCTCAAAATCCTCCCCGAAGACCGCTATGCCCCCGAATTCTGTCCCGAGGTGGGAATGGTAATCCGTCCCGTAAAATAACGTCTCTACGCAATTCTCCTTTGAAACAACGCCGAAAATACCGCTCATTTTTTGCTCTCCTTTAAGGGCTTGGTATGTATACCGCATTCCCCGCCGCATTTGCTTGTAGTTATCCATCTCCCGGCCCGTTCGCTTTCATCCGCTGTGATCCTGGTGCATGGAGCGCACCCCAGTGAGCGATACCCCATGGCATACAATGGGTTCACCTTGACCCCGTAAAGGGCGAGGTACTGCCATACTTCCCGCTCTTTCCATAAAAGTATGGGGTTCAGCTTGACCAGGCCGGTATCCCGTTCCTCTGTTTCCTTAAAATCGGTACGCGTTATACCCTCCGTACACCGCAGTCCGGTTACCCAGCACTTCACTTCCATCTGGCTTATGGCGCGCCTTACCGGTTCTACCTTA
>CAZKWI010000134.1:0-1945 GCA_964556455.1 uncultured Planctomycetia bacterium
ATCTATACATACGCTCCTTCCGCTTGTAGTAACGACTCTTCCTACATCTAAGGTGGCAGCATAGCTTCCTGTATTACTGGAAGATGTATATGCAACCTGCCTGCCATCAAGGTATATACCGTAAGCTGTGCCTACTTTACATAAGGCTATATGGTGCCAGTTGGTGTCTGATATGGGTCCTCCGTAACCGGTATCTGCAAGAAGCGCTCCTCCGGAACTGACATAGAGCCTTATACCAAAGCCTCCTCTATGAAAGAGCTGCCACAGATTGCTGCCATCCTGGAACTGGCCGCAGTAGCCTTCAGTCTGGGTAAAGTCATCATGCTTTACCCAGAAGTCGAGGGTCTTACTATCTGAGGTAGATGAGAATATGTCCCAGTCTGCACTACTGGGCGTTGTCAGGTAATCATCCGCACCATCAATTATGAGCGAGCCTGCGCCGAATTTTGCTACAGATGTGTCTATGCGGGCTTCGCCGTGTGAGGTTATGGTGTGAGGATTGTTTGAGCTGTCTGCAGGGCTACTGTTTAGATGCAAAAGAAGAGCTACGTTCGGATCCACAGGACCTCCGGGTCCAGGCCCCGGGCCCGGATCTGATGTAGCATCAGTAACTTTAAAATGGACATTTTGATATACGTCTGCCTGCTCATGTGTTGGTGTCCAGCTGAAGGTCTGTGTAGCGGGATCGAAGCTCGCTCCGGAAGGAAGGCCGGATGCCGAGTATGTAAGCGGTGCGTTTTCAGAGTGGGTTGCTGATATGGCAAATGACAGGGGCTCTCCTTCGTTTATGATCTTGACGCCGATGGGGTCGAGTTCTAGAGAGCCTGTAGTATTGAACACAGCCTCTATGGTCTTATTGCCATTCATGGTTATGGTAAATGGAACATCTGAACCAGTTGCGTCGCCTGACCAGCTTTCAAAGACGTAGCCTGCCTCAGCTACAGGTGTAAGATCAACCGTTGTATTATACTCGTATGCGGTCAGATCAGGGTCCTTTGTGATAGAGCCGTTCTCCGGATCAGGTGTTGTTAAGGTATAAGTATCGATCTCAAAATTAGCCGTTACTGTCTTATTGCTGTCCATGGTTACGGCGAGTGGATCAGCTGAACCTGTTGCGCCCCCTGACCAGCTCACGAAGTGGTAGCCTGTGATAGGCACAGGCGTAAGGGCAACCACTGTATTGTGCTCGTAGTTGATCTGGTTAGGGATCTTTGTTATAGAGCCATTCTGTGCGTTTGTGCCTAAGGTGTAGGTATCGAGTTCAAAGTTGGCGGTTATCGCCTTATTGCCGTCCATTGTTATTACTAATGGGACGTCTGAGCCTGAAGCGTCTCCTGACCAGCCTGTGAAGGTGCTATGTGCCTCAGATGCCGGTGTAAGTTCGACTGTCGTGCCGGCTTCGTAACTGGTCTTGTTCGGATTCTTAGTGACTGAACCATTCTGGGCGTTTATTATAAGGATATACCCATCGCGGGGGGTGAGAGCGACCGAACTTGGACGTAAAAATCCGTCCTTTCTCAAAACCTCATTACCTTCACTATCGAGCTTCACTATCTGGTGATTGTTGTAATCCGCGACCCAGCAGGAACCGTCCGCAGGGTCGACCTTAACTCCCTGCGGCCAATTAAACCCGCCTAGCCTTAAAAGTTCCTGCGTGCCGAAGGAATTGAGCTTCACCACCTGGGAGTTCTGCGTATCTGAAACCCAGCAGGAACCGTCCGCAGGGTTGACTGAAACAGAATTAGGGAGACTGAACCCGGTCACTGCCTTGATAATTGCGCCGTATGCATCAAGCTTCACCACCCTGTAATTATTACGATCCGCGACCCAGCAGGAGCCGTCCACAGGGTTTACAGTAGCTGAATTGGGATATTTAAACCCTCACGTTCACGCGATCTCTAGACATCTGGTGTAGATGATCTTCACAAGCTGAAGGTAATAATAA
>CAZKWI010000134.1:1955-3520 GCA_964556455.1 uncultured Planctomycetia bacterium
AATGGGACAATTAAACCCTCCCTTTCTCGCGATCTCCTGAGTGCAGCTGGAATTGATCTTCACCACCTGGTTATTCTGATTATCCACGACCCAGCAGGAGCCGTCTCTTGGATCGACCGATACTGAAGTGGGGCTGTTAAACCCTCCCATTCTCGCTAATTCTTCACCTCTGGAATTGAGTTTCACCACCTGATCAAGGCCGTAAACAGCGACCCAGCAGGAACCGTCCGCAGGATCGACTGAAACTGAATTCGGATCTTCAAACCCGGTCGCCACAGCGCGCTGTCTTCCTGTGGAGTCGAATTTGATCACTCTGTTACCGTAATAATCTGCGACCCAACAGGAATTGTCTATAGGATCGACCGAAATATTGTTTGCACTGCGAAAACCGCCCACCCTTAAACGTTCTACTCCCTGGTAATCCAGCCTTATCAGGAAGCCATCGCTGTCAGTGCACCATATTCCCTCCGCACCTTTTTCTATCACTTCATAGTTGATCTCTTTGGTCACCGGAGTGATCCCTGGGCCTGTTATGGTTACAGAAACCGTATAGTTGCCCGGCCCCGCATAGGTGTGTTTAAATTCCACTGCACCGCTTCCGGACATGTCGCTATCACTCGCTCCATCTCCAAATGTGATATCGTAGGCCAGATCCTTGCCTGAATAATCCGGATCATTTGCCCTTGCGGTGAAAACGGTCTCCACACCCACTACAGCAGGATCTCTGTGAGTGCGTAACTCCATACTCTTGCCAAAGGCGGCGTCTACCGTCATATCGCCGTCCATGGTCACTACGAGCGGATCATCCGAGCCTGCAGCGTCGCCTCCCCATCCCTTGAAATAACAGCCTTCATCCGGAACCGGCGTAAGCTGCACCGTTGTTCCGCGCGTGTATGTAGGTAGATCCGGGGTTTTCACCACATGGCCGTTCGTAGCACTTAATGTAAGGATCTGCTCGTTTGCGGGCAGGACCCTGCAATCAATCGACCTTAGTTTGTTAAACCCTCCTACTTCCTGGAGCATGTTACAGTCAGGATCGAGATGTATGATCCTGTCATTGTAGGTATCAGCAACCCAGGCGGAATTGTCCCTGGGATCAACAGAGATCGAGAAGGGCAGATGGCACGTACGTATACTCGCGACCATGGTGCCATAGGGATTCAATCTGCATACCAGGCTTCCTCCATGAAGTTGTGCGACCCAGCAGGAACCGTCCGTGGGATTAGTCGAGACTGAAGTAGGTCTGTAATATCCGCCTAATTCTCTTATAACTTCTACGCCGTTGGCATCAAGTTTCACCATCTTGCTATGTTCTGTATCCGTGACCCAGCAGGAACCGTCCGTGGGGTCGGCCGAAACTTCGTTGGGTTTGTTGAACCCATCTAGCCTTATAGGGTTGCCTTCTGTATTTGTCGCCACTGTGCCATCGGCATTAAGCTTAACCACCTGGCTAATATGAAGGTCCGCCACACAGCAGGAACCGTCAGTGGGAAAGACCGAAACCGAACAATGAACAAAAAAACCGCACACACTATAAGTAGCCGAGCGCGGAATTTTATTTAAAA
>CAZKWI010000135.1:0-3470 GCA_964556455.1 uncultured Planctomycetia bacterium
GACAACGGTTTGAAAAAGATAGTGGATGTCCCCCATCACTCAAAAGTCTCTTTTAAAGTGCTTTCGGTTAATAACAAAGTAAATCGGGCCGTAGAATGGTTTGATTCAGGCGAACATCCGACCAAGACAATAAAGACACATAGAGGACTTAATTTGTGCGGTAGCTATAATCATCCTATACTAGTATGGGGCAGGATCGCTGGACAGAAACTGGGTTTTAAGTGGAAATTGCTGAGTCAGGTTAAAAGAGGGGATTACGCAGTAATTTCAAGAAGCAGTATATTGTTTCCCAAAAAAGACCCGGAACTTAAAAAATATGTCCCTGAGCCCAGACACCGCCAGAAAAAACACAAACTTCCAAAAACAATGAATGAAGATCTAGCTTTTATTTTAGGGGCGGTTGTAGCAGAGGGCAATACAGGCAGGGAGCAAATAGGATTTTGTAATAATGACAGCGAATTTATCGAAAGATTTAAATCGTGCTTTAAAAAAGTATTTCCAGACTGCAGGCTCCATGAATTTGTCAGAAAACCAGCGGGATATACCAAAAAGAAATATACTTCTTTGGAGATTCACTCTACGTATATAATGGATTTTTTGAAAAATATCGGCTTGAAGCCTTCCAGGGCCAAAGAACGGGCAGTACCAGAAATAATATTCTCCTCGTCAAAAAAATCTACAGCTGCTTTTTTAAAAGGCTATGCGGAGGGAGATGGCAGCGTTTACGCCTGCTTTAATTGTATAGAAATTACCTTTGTTTCCGCCAGTGAAAAATTAATGCAAGAATTGCAGATTTTGCTGTTGAGATTTGGCATTGACTCCTGGTATAGATTTCAACAACCTAGAAATATCTTTAAATTGTTCATTAGAACTCGTGCAAATCTTAATTTATTCAAGGAACAAATAAACTTCGCCACAAAAAGAAAGCGCGAAAAACTAATAGAAATTTGCAAAAGAAACCGTGATGATCGGGCCATGCCAAGGATAGATTATATACCATACTTGGCGCGTTATATTCGAAGTGGCACGAGATACTGGGGCCATAAAGAATGGCTCAATAAGCATAATCTTGATAGATATACAAAGGTAAAAAAATACTGGAAAGCGTTAAGGAAAATACTTGATAAAGGAGACAAGCAACTATATAAAATATTGCATGATTGTAATTATATCTTCGACAAGATCATTTCTGTTAAAAATACCGGGTTAAGAAATGTTTATTCAATAAAAGTAGACAGTCCTTGTCATTCGTTTATATCAAACGGTTTTATAAGCCACAATACAGAAGCACGCATGGAGCGCATAACAGACCTTATGCTCTCTGACATAGAGAAGAACACCGTAAAGTTCATGCCCAATTTTGACGGCTCGCTGAAAGAGCCGGCCATTCTTCCAGCGACGCTCCCGAATATGCTTATAAACGGCGCAAGCGGCATCGCTGTGGGCATGGCTACCAATATGCCCCCGCACAATCTGAGCGAGGTGGCGGACGCCGTAGTTTATTTTATAGAGAACCCGGATTGCCAGATCCAGGACCTTATGAAGAAAGTGACAGGGCCGGACTTTCCTACAGGCGGCACTATCTGCGGCAGACAGGGCATCAAAGACGCGTATCTTACAGGAAGAGGCCGTCTTGTTGTGCACGCTCGCGCTTCCATAGAGCAGCAGAAGAACGGAAAAGAATCTATAGTGATAACCGAGATACCATACCAGGTCAATAAGACCAATCTCATAGAGTCTATAGCAAGGCTTGTCCAGGACAGGAAGGTAGAAGGCATATCCGACTTAAGGGACGAATCCGATAAAGACGGCATGAGGATAGTGGTAGAGCTGAAACGCACCGCGCAGAATCAGGTGGTATTGAACCTGCTCTTTAAACATACACAAATGCAGCAGACATTCGGCGTTATAATGCTCGCGCTCGTAGAGAACAGGCCGAGGCTCCTGAACCTCAGGGAGATCATCTCGCTTTATGTTGAGCATAGGATCAATATTATAAGGCGGAGAACGCAATTTGACCTGGGCAGAGCACAGGCCCGCGCGCACATACTAGAAGGGCTGAAGATAGCGCTGAAATGCCTGGATAAGATAATAAAGATCATAAAACAGTCAAAAGACCCTGTCACGGCCAAGAAAGAACTGATGAAGCGCTTCGATCTCTCGGACAGGCAGTCGCAGGCGATACTCGAGATGCAGCTGCAGAGGCTGACGGGCCTTGAGAGGGACAAGATAACGAAAGAGTACCTGGAGCTTATCAAGAGAATAGAATTTCTAGAGGGCATCCTGAGGAGCGAGAAGAAGATCCTCCAGATCATTAAAGAAGAAGTCCTCGAGTTGCAGAAGAAACACGGCGATGAGCGAAGGACCGATATAGTAGGCGAGGTCGAAGACCTGGAAATAAAAGACCTCATAGCCGAAGAGAACATGGTCATCACCATAAGCCACTCCGGCTATATAAAACGTTTCCCCGTAAGTTCCTACAGGAAGCAAAGACGTGGCGGTAAAGGCGTGACAGGCACGGGCCTTAAAGACGAAGACTTCATCGAAGACCTCTTCATCGCTTCAACGCACGATAAGATACTCTTCTTTACAGACCAGGGCAAGGCCCACGTCGTCCAGGTGTATGATCTGCCGCAGGCGGGAAGACTCGCGAAAGGCAGGCCAATAATAAACCTACTGTCTTTATCAAGCAACGAGAAGGTGACTTCAAGTATCCCCGTCAAGGAATTCAGCGACGACAAGTTCCTCGTAATGACCACAAGGTCAGGCAAGATCAAAAAGACCGAACTTTCCAACTTTGCCAATATAAGAAAAGGCGGCATAATAGCGCTCAAGATCGCCGACGACGACAGACTCATAAGCGCGAAGCTCTCATCCGGCAAGGACGAGATCTTTATAGCGACAAGAGAAGGCAAATCGATCCGGTTCTCTGAAAAGAATATAAGGAGCATGGGCAGGGCCGCAGCCGGCGTGCGCGGTATGAACCTCGGCAAAAAAGACGAGATCATAGGCATGGAGGTCGTGACCGACACAAAGGCGACACTCCTTACCGTGACAGACCAGGGATACGGCAAGAAAACCCCCCTTGAGAACTACAGGGTCCAGTCCCGAGGCGGCAAGGGTATAATAAACATCAAGGTCACTGAGAAGAACGGCAAAGTGATAGGGCTGAACCTTGTCTCAGACAGAGATGAGCTCATGATCATAACATACCAGGGCATGGTAGTGCGCTGCCCTGTAAAAGATATAAGGACCACAGGGAGGGCCGCCCAGGGCGTGCGCATAATACGCCTGCAACCGAAAGACAAAGTAGCTTCTGTGGCAAGAGTAATAAAAGAAGACTGATTCTGCTTCGCCCCTGACGCCCAGCGGCAGTGAGGGCTTCGCAGAATATGCTCTTTAGCGTCCCCATCGTCTAGTCTGGCCTAGGACACGAGCTTTTCAAGCTTGCGACCGGGGTTCAAATCCCC
>CAZKWI010000136.1:0-3429 GCA_964556455.1 uncultured Planctomycetia bacterium
TCTCTTCCTTTGCCTCTGGATGATATTTGACCTAAGGATGGGACTGGAATACTTCAGTTATCTTCTGCATGACTATGTCACTTATATCAGCGTACCGCCTACTCAGCAGGCCTTCAGGGAACGCGGTTCCTTTTACGCATTCATGCAAGGAATAAAGCCCCACATCCAAGAACGTGAGCGATACATTTTCTTCGCCCCAATCCCCTACCCATTCAGTGGTCTTATTCGCTACTACACATATCCGATCCTTCCTACTCTTCCATCCGAAGTGGAAAGTGGTATTGATACATGGGTAGTCTTTGAGAGAGCAGACATTATTGTGAATGAAAATCGCCAACTTGTTCTGGAGGATGAGATCATTTCTCCTCCGGGATCAAAAATACATGAATTTAATCCCGGATCTTTCGTCTTCCGCGCTGACTGATGCTGATTATCTTCTTCAAACTACTTCTGGCTCTCATTCTTCCCACCGCAAGTGGATGGATGCTCCTGCGCCTTATTGAAGGCAGTGCACCTGTACTTAGACGATACGAAAGAGTGGTACTGGGATTTGTCTTCGGTCTTACCGGAACAATGTACATAACTTTCCTGGTGCACATTGCAGGATTGATTCGATTCACATTCATAGGATTCTTGTCCGTCCAGTTGATACTTACTGCACTACTGGGTGTTTTGATTGTACTGAGGCGATCGATGCTTACAGCATCAACTCCGGATGTCACCCCATCTCCGAAGATGAGTACTGTGATGAAAGTAGTCGTCGGACTTCTTGGAACATGGCTCGTATTGAAGATACTTGCAGGATTTGCACTGCTAACTCTCACCCCAACATATCAGGATGACGTGTTCAACAACTGGAACATGCGCGGGAAAGCATTCTTTGTGCATCAGGAACTTATGCTTGAAATCCCATTTGGGAATGAGCAAATCTCAAGCGGAGGTGTGCATTCTTACCCACCAACTGTCTCGATGATTAAGACGTGGCTCGCGCATGTCGAAGGAGAATGGAATGAACCTATTGTGAACTCCATTCATATTTTCTGGTACATAAGTGCAATTATTCTCCTATACTTTGCACTACGGAGATACTTGAGCAGAATCTGGAGCCTGATTGGAGTTTATATACTGGGCAGTCTCCCGTTATTCCTGATGCATGGTAGCGTTCCGTACGCAGATGCATTCCTAGCTGTGCATGTCTTTGCTGCCGTGAGCATGATTTACCATGCATTTATGGCTGATGATGACCGCCAGCGCTCAACGTGCTTCAAGATAGGCGCTCTTGCAGCAGGCCTTCTGATATTCACCAAGAACGAATCACTTGTACTCCATCTCCCTGCTCTGCTTTTGATACTCGCGATCGGTCTCTGGACCCTTTCGAGAAAAGACCTGAAGAAAGCAGTTCTCTGGTATGCAGTCTGCATATTACTGATTGCACTCCCATGGGTTGCATTTAAGTGGATGCACGGCCTCAACTTCGGGAACGCAAAATCTCTCACAGGACAAACACTCGCCTGGCAGCCCCTCGTACCGATCTCCGTGTGGGTGAATACGTTCTTCGAAGGCAACTGGCTGCTACTCTTCCCTCTCCTCCTCGGATTACTGATTGTACGATGGAGAGTGGCATTCAGAAATAAACTTGTAATACTTACAGGATTCTTCCTGATTATTTATCTCACACAACTCTTCCTATTCCTCTTTACAGGACTTTCTACAGAGGCAACAAGGCAAACTGGATACGCACGTGGATTGATACAGCTAATGCCTGTAATCGTGATGGTAACGACGATGTTGTTAGCTGATCTGCTAAGAAAGAAGGATGCTCCCACTCCACTGGCACAAGAACCCCAAGACAGTTAAGCTACATACATGCCCTCATACGCAGCCTTTCTAGGACATCAACCACGTATTTCTACCGCAGAACTCGCAGCAGTTGCCCCTGGGTTTTCGATTAGTAATCTGATTGATAATAAGATTTTGATTTTTGAAGTAGATGAAGCTATTGACCCTGAGATGATGGATCTTCTTGGAGGAACAGTCACACTGGCAGAAAGAGTGAGTGATGCAAGTGTTGAACTGAGCGATGTTCCCAAGATTCTCTGGAACGAAGTAAAAGGTGTTCGCGGAAAGATTATCTTCGGGCTTAGAACAAGTGGGATCGCCAGAAAGGACATCCGGATTCTGTATAGAATGTGCAAAGATCACATTAGAGATCGTGACAGAGGATGCAGATATGTCGGGAATGACCGCGAGCCAGCTGCAACCGCACTACTTTTTGATGAGGAACTCCTCTCCGGAAAGAAAGGATGTGAATTAGTATTAATTAAGTCAGATGAAGAGGGGCTATGGATTGGAAAAACAATTGCAGCGCAGGATATTGATTCATACACCATGCGTGATATGGAGAAGCCGGTTCGGGATACCGGTACAGGACTTCTTCCGCCAAAACTTGCACAGATCATGCTGAACTTCGGGCAATGGCTCGCTCTTGAGTGCAATAATGAACTTGAAGAAGATGACGCAATCAGGATCTTTGATCCTTTCTGTGGAACAGGAGTTATACCGATGGAGGCTCTACTGAGATCTTGGGATGTCCTTGCTTCTGATTTTGCGCAGAAAGCAGTAAATGGAACTAAAAAGAATCTGGACTGGATAAGGAAACAGGAAGAAATACTAAAGAAAGATGCCGAAGACACGGTGTGGAAACAGGATGCCTTAAAGCCTTTTGATCTCAAGGAACTCCCTGATGTGATTGTTACGGAGACAAGTCTTGGTCCTCCCCTAACAAAACGCGCCAATGCCTCAGAAGCTATGAAACATTGCAAAGAGAATGAAGAGCTTCAAGCAGAATTCCTAAAGAATGCATCAGAGACTCTTCCGGGTGTTCCTATAGCCTGCATGTGGCCATTCTGGAAAACAAAGGATCAGCCTCTGCGCTTAACGAAGATCTGGGACGCCCTACATGAGTACGGCTACAGAGCAATCCTTCCAGCAGGGATCGATGATGCATCAGGACGTTTGAGCCTCAGCTACAGAAGACCCGATCAGTTTGTAGGGAGAGAGATTGTGCTTCTAAAGCCAATCAAATAGTTCTTGGACCTTGCCCCTTGGAACTTGGATCTTTTTTACTATAAGTTATTCCCCTCCCACGTCTTTTTTCTCTATACTTTCCCCGATCCCGGGTAGCTCAGTGGTAGAGCAGTTCGCTGTTAACGAATTGGTCGTCGGTTCGAATCCGACCCCGGGAGCCAATCTTGATTTTCGTTGCAAAGCAGTACCCCTGCAAAGGGGTTTTTCAGCTTGTAGACTAGCTTTTCGCCTTCCACTTTTGCGTTCGCAAGTACAAAACGCAACAGTTCGTTTTTCTGTGCTGCTTGCGAACCTTCAAATAGCTCTTTTGCCTTGTTTGCCAGTTCCAGTACGTAGGAACTT
>CAZKWI010000137.1:0-3424 GCA_964556455.1 uncultured Planctomycetia bacterium
CCAAAGACGAAGACGAGGCCAAGAAAAAAGCAGATAGATACGTAGATAACAGAAATGCTGTCATAACGTACCTTACCGAAAATGGCCTTGGAAATATAGCTGATACTATAGCCGATTATGCCTGCAGAGCTAAAGACGAAGACGAGGCCAGGAAAAGAGCAGATAGATATGTAGCTAACAGAAATGCTGTCATAGCACACTTTACTGACAAAGGCCTGGGAGATATAGCTGATAGTATAGCCGATTATACCTGCAATGCCGGAGACGAAAACGAGGCCAAGAAAAGGGCAGATAAGCTGGTTGAGGAAAAAGGCGCTGCCGGAGACTCAACCGCTGATGCCGAAGGCCGAACAGCTACTGTAACGGCCGAGGAAAAACGCCCGTCATTGCGAGGCGGCGAAGCCGCCGAAGCAATCCGGGCCCAGATTGCTTCGCTCACCGAAGGTAAACAAAGGTTCGCTCGCAATGACAGGGAAGAAGCGATACTCGAGCTTGTAAAGCAGGCGATAATAGCGGCAAAGGGCTGGGATGAGGCCAGATGGGACAACGAAATGTGGAGACTGCAGGCGGAGGGCGCTATTGCCGTTAAAGACGGCTCTATCGTCCGCATGCCGACATCCGCCGGTAAGACATTCCTCTTTAATGCCGCGTCGATACTCGCGGTGTTGGAGAACAGACGCGCTATGGCGGGGGACCGGAAGGTCAAAAAGGAAGTCACCATAGTGCATACAAAAGAAGACCTGGTCGAAAGGGACGGCAGGAACGCGGGCGCTATAAATGCCCATCTCGGCCTCAAGACGGGTTATGTTGTAAAGAGAGGCGAAAAAAGGACGGCATACCTTATTGACGCAAACGGCAATTTCCAGGAAGTGCCGGAAACGGAGTTATACGCCCGCGCGGACGTGGTGTATGTCCACATACACAATTTTATACACAGGTTCCAGGATGACAAGGCGACATCCAGGAATATAGAAGATATAGCCCTGAGGTGGGGCGAACAGACATACCGCGTGCTCTTTGACGAAGGCCACCAGCCCCTCAAGGACGAAAGGTCCACCCCGTGCGTGATATCAGGCGGCGAATTCAGCACCGAGAGGCTGCGGGAGATAGCCGAACAGAGGCTCGAGATACAGAAAGAAGCGAACAGGATGGTGTGGGAGGCCGATCCTGACAGCGTGTCTGAAGCTGGCAGGCAGACTATATTTAGGAGAGGGGCAGCCGATGGTAACGGCAAATTTATACCGAACACGATATTATGCGATGTAAATACAGCTTCGAAATCTGTCACGCTGAATTCCAAAGGGCTCGGATGGCTTGAGGCAAGGCTCGGGAGAGTCGGGCAATATAAGAGGCACAAAGGCGAGCTGAACGGCATAGGCGATATCGACGCGTGGCAGGAGTGCGTGGAACTAGCGATATCGGCGTATCTTTTTTATGACAGGAAAACACACTATAGCTTAAAGACGGTCCTGAAAGACGGCCGGCGCATAAGAGAGCTTACGATCGAAGATGTCAAATCCAGCGGCCTTAAGCAGGAGGGAAGGCGCTGGAGCTTCGGCGTGGATAATGCCATACGGCTTAACGAGAACAGGCTTAATAACGAGACCCTTGAATTGAAACCTGAAGAGATGTCGATCGATTCCATGACGCTTCCTGAACTCCTGAACCCGGCGCTTGCGAAAAACAACACACCGCTTATAACCGGATTCGGCGCGGCGTCGGCTACGCTGTACCAGGATACCGCGGACCTGTACGGCCTGCCTTATCATGTGCCGGGAGAAAAGGCCCCGGGGCTGCTGGATAAGATAATGCTGTACCTGCCTACCCTGAAGATGGTAATAGACTGGTTTGTAAGGCGGACAGAGAGATTCAGGAGGACAGACAGCGCTGAGATACACGAGAGCAGGGCATCTTCCAGGGGAGCTGCCGTCACAACGGCCGCCCAGATCCATACCGCCGGCAAGAGAGAAGATCTGCCACCCGCGCTGCGCAGAAGGCTTGAGAAAGAAGGCGAAGGACTGCCGGGATCTTTGCTTGTAAGATGTGAATCCAACGCGGATGTAGATCTCTTTTCAGCGTCGTTACTCGCGGAGGCCTCCATGAAAGGGAGGAACATCAGATACATAAAACAGGATGAAGTTATAGACGGCCAAGACCCGCGGGAGATTTTAGAGGCCCTGGAAGGCCTCGCGGACATACACGACACCCTGATCATAGAGTATACATCGGACAATTACGAACAGCTCAAAGGCGAGGTCATAGAGAATATATCCAAAAAGTCCAATGTCATTATCGTATCTACCGCGCTTGCCTCGACCGGTGTTGACTACAAGGGCGATAAGATGGTAGCGGTATCCACATTCTGCGACGAACTGCAGGAAGCTGATGTGCAGTTCCGCGGAAGGGTAGCCAGGAGCGGGACGAGAGAGGCGGAGGGGAAAGACCCCATAGGGTTCTGGTTTGGATTCTACTCGCTTGAGGACGAGGTCTTCATAAAGAATAGAGGTATTATAGCGGAAGAGATAACGTATTTCAGGCGCGGGATAGAAAGAGCCGGCCTGCCATATCCCATAGACACAGACACGCGTTCCAGGGACGCGCAGGTAATAGCCGATATGCGAAACGCCATAAACGACAGTGCCCAGTCAATGAAGAGGCGCGAATCGCACTACATAGAATTTTTAACCCCCCTGCATGTCGAGCACGATATATGGAGGGCCTGCCTTGTAGAGACGGGCGCGGAGGCTGTTGTGCCTGCTGAATTACTCGAGGCCATCGGCGCAAATATAGCAGCGCACGTGCCGGAGGGGACATATTTCACACAAAGCCAGGCAAACCTCCTGCAGAAACTGATGGAAGAGTATCTCGGCGGGTTAAAGGTAGACCTCGAGACCGCGCAAGAGGCCCTTTTTGACAATAGAGGCAATGTCGCCAAAGCCGCATACAAGATAATAACCGATTATTTCAAGGCTACGGCACTCGAGATAGCCGATGTCGAGAAAGCGAGATTTGTATATGAAGAAGGGTGGAATAAGCACAGGCTGCAGAGCGTGCTTTCGCGCCCGGGATTCCAGAAGAGTTTCTATAACCCGCAGCAGATATACGCCGAGATCCAGCGCCTGGCCGCGGACTCTTACGACAATATGCGCGGCAGGATAACAGACCGGATAGCCCAGAATATCATAGCATTCGCTTACCAGGCAGCCGGATTAGACGAACCCGCGGAAGCCGAAGAGGAAGAAGCGGAAAAAGAAGCCGAAGCCGCGGAGAAAGCAAAGACGAGAGGGAGATTATCGGTCAGTGTGCTGAGATCTATCCCCACAGGCTTTGCTGTAGCGGCCAACATGGGCATAGCAGGACTGATAGGACTGGTATTTATGATACTGAATGTCCAGGGCATAGATTCCGCGACAAATATACCTGT
>CAZKWI010000138.1:0-3384 GCA_964556455.1 uncultured Planctomycetia bacterium
GCTTAATCCGGAGGAGTGCTATTATGCTATCGCGTAAAAGTATTTGCATTACCCTAATACAAAATTATATATAAACCAGTGTCTACTATATATAGAATATAAAATATAATTATAAGGTAATTTGACAATCATAATATTTACAGATATACTTTACACAAAGGCGGTTCGGAGGTGTTAATGCTAAAAAAAGTTTGTAGAAAAATAATTTCTATTCTTATAATATCGACATATTCCTTTTCTTTTGCATCCCCTGCCGTTGCAGGCGGCGCGAAGGCCGTTTTTGTCGGCAACAAAGATCTCGAAGGCCTTAAGGGCGCAAGGTTCGCTAAAGAAAAATTACATATACAGAGGGCCAGGATGTTAAAAGCGGCAGAGCTGAAGAGGGCCGCTGAAGCAGAGAAACAGAAGAGGCTCCGGGAGGCGCGCGAAGCGCTGCAGGAGAATATCGCGCGTCAGGAAGCAATGCAAAGGTCCCGTATAGCGGAAGCAGAGGTCGCCAGACAGAAACTTTTACGCAGCACGGAGAAGAGACTTGAGGAATTGAACCTTAAGGCGGAGGCTGACAGGGAAGAGAAGCTGGAGGAGATCAGGAAAGAGCGGATAGAGAAGGCCATTGAAAGGGAGGCCACGGCTAGGATCTGGGCCAGGAAGTCCAGCAGCAAGCGCTTAGCCGGCAAAGGAGAGGCGATGAGGGAGCTGCAGGCCCAGGCGCAGCGTTTCGCCGAACTCACAAGGACCCATGCCCTTAAGATGAAAGGCTTCACTCCAGAAATAGACGCCATGATCGAAGATGCCGAGATGCTCTTTAACGAAAAGCGGTACGAGCAGGCGTTCAGGAGATTCCAGGAGGTAAAGATAAGGGGTCTCGTGCTGATGTTCCAGGAAAAGAAGAAGGAGCTCGCAAAACTGAGAAAGGAGCTCGAGTTCAAGAGAGAGGCTTTGACCAGGAGCATCCTTGAGACCCAGGCGAGGATGCTGGCCAAAGATATGAGAAGTTACGCCTCCAAGAGAGTAAAGATCCATCCCTCAGTCGAAACCATATATAACGAAGCCGAGGCCCTATTTAAGAAAGGGAAATACAAGAAGGCATTCCGTAAGTATCTCCAGGCGGACACCATGGCGCTGGAGATCCTTGTCAAGAGAGAAGAGGGGCGGCTCAGGGAGAAAGAGATCAATATCACCGAAGAGATCAATAAGCACCAATCAGACGAACAGGCCAGGCTGACGGGTGAGAACCTGCTCCTGGAGATGGAGGTCGAAATACTCAAAGAGGAGAACAGGCAGCTTAAGACAAGATCGGGGTCATTCAGTCAAAGAATAGCGCAGGAGTATATAGAAGAAGTGGGTGCGGCGCTGGAGTCTATATCTGATATCGTGCCAAAAGACAGCTATGATCTTTCGTCGGACACGCGGCGCACGGTCGTAAAGCCTCAGCCGGAAAAAGGGTATAAATACAGATCCGACCCGAAGGACATAGAGGCGATGCTCAGGAAGAGAGAAGAACGCTGGAAGACAAAGTCGGAGCAGGAGAAGGCGCTGGAGCTTAAGGCCCTTGCCGCCCGGCTTTCCGCCGAAGAGAAGATGAGGGCCAACGCGAGAGAAACAGAGATGGAGGAGCAGTTCCAGGCCATACTGAGCGCGAGGGAAGAAGAGTGGAGGCGCGGCACCAAGGAACACATCGATAAGGCGCTTGAGCTTCAGGCAAAGGACCTGGTCGCTAAGAAAGAGGGCGAGACAAAAGCTGAGATCGATAAAAGGACCGCTGAATTACAACAGAACCTGCAGGATATGCTCTCGGCCAAAGAGGATGAATGGAAGGAACAGGCGCGGGAGGAGATGAAAGAGGCGGTCAAGTCCCAGGCCAAGTGGTTCGAAGATAATTACAGGGCAGAACTGGAGAAGAAAGAGTCTGAATGGGATGAGCTCACCAGGCAGGCAGTAAAGAAGGCCTTGAGGCTCCAGGCCAGGGAATTTTCTGCCCAGGAGCAGAGGGACGCTGTAGTCATGGAAGAGGTCTCGGCCGACGTAATATCGGATATGCAGAAAAAACTTGACCAGAAGGACCAGGAATGGAAAGAGAAGGCGCTCAGGCTTCTAAAGGAGCAGGCAGCGAGATTCGAGCAGGAAGAGAAGAGGCAGGCGTTGAAAATGGAAAATGAGTGGCAGGAGCGAACCGACAGGAAGGTGCAGGAGGCCCTGGATAATGAAGCCAGGATCCGCAGCGTCGAAGAAAAAGCCGCCAGGAGATCCGAAGAGCTTGCAAGAGAGAAGGACGGGGCCTTGGATGAACTGGCGGAACTTGAAGCATATCAGGAAGAGATGAGAAGAGCACTTGAGGCTCAGGCCGCCAGGCTGGCGGAAGAAGAGAAGGTAAGACTGGCGGTCAAGGAAGCTCAATGGAAGAAGATGGCACGTGAAGAAATGAAGCTGGCTCTCCAGGCGCAAGTTGCTAAACTTGAAGAAGAAAAGAAGGCCGCGGGCCTAGGGAAGTTCGATCTGGAATCTGTAGATGACCTCGAGGGTACGATCAAGGAGAAGCGAAAGGCCATGGATAGGCTGCAGTCACAAATGGACAGCCTGGAATTGAAGCTTATGTTCAAAGAGAAAAGAGAAGCCAGGGAGAAGAAGATAAAACAGCAGGAAGAGGTCATAAGGTCCATAACCGACACCGAAAAGCAAGCGGCGATAGACGGCACAATATCGCTTGATTAGGTCTTTTTAATACAACAGAAAGCCCCTCTTGCAATAAGAGGGGCTTTTTATTTCTGTTAAAGGTCCTTCGTCGCCTACAATGCTCCCGTTGGTCGCATTGCTTAACGGCGGCTCAGGATCAAACTTTTCTTCGAAAAGTTTGGCGCGCTCGGCAGGACTCGCCTACTACGGCGCGCGGAGCGCGCCTGCGTAGGCTCACCTCGCTCGCTGACGGCCGGTCTAACGACTAACGGCCTTTTCCTCGCTATTCGCTCGGCGCTCGCTCGCTTCGAGTCCTACAGATGTGCTGATGAAAGACTGGCGCGCTCGGCAGGACTCGAACCTGCAACCAAGTGGTTCGAAGCCACCTACTCTATCCGTTGAGCTACGAGCGCACTATATACTTAACCGGTATATTTATCGCCTTCATCGGTCAAAGAGCTTTGAGCCTTCCTGAATTCCCTTGCGGCCTTACCCAGTGACCTGGCGATCTTAGGCAGGCTTTTTGCGTCGAAGATAAAGAGGCAGACTACCAGTATTACAAGTACCTCCGGAAGGCCTATCCCGAACATAAATACACCCCTTGGCTTTCTATAAGGATATCATACCCCCGTCCCGAATTCAATTATTTTCGAACTTTATGTAACTAACATGTCAAGATGTCCGCTGTTTCTAACATATGATGTGTCCGCT
>CAZKWI010000139.1:0-3382 GCA_964556455.1 uncultured Planctomycetia bacterium
GCGCGATTTCAACCACAGCGAGCAAAAGGCGCGTTCCTTTTGCGAGCGACAAGCGTAGGTAATATATGCCTGTGTTGTCCTGGATGCAGTGTATTATTCGGAGCTTCGCAGATCGACACCGGCTCGCGGCTGTTCGTATCTCTTGCTGAACATCTTGATAGGCAACTCAGGGAACGCCTTCAGGCGCATAACAAGCCATACACGGTGCTCCTGGTCCACCTCTAAACCGTCTGTCTGCCGCATCTGGTAATTAAGCTCCGCGATCCAGCAGTGGAGGTCTCTTTCGAGGATATAATTCTGTTCTTCGAGCGAAAAAGTGCCTTCGTTCGAATTCTTCTTGAACCTCTGGTACGAGCTTATCTTCCACTTGGGCCCGAACCGATAATACGAATCAGTAGTGAACTGGCTGTTGGAGCCGGCAAGATGGTCGTCCTCGAACCTATAGCTGAAGCCTATCCTCCAACGGTCGCCCTTCTCCGCGGCAAGGTACGTATTCACCATGTCGATGGAGTTTTCTTTGCAGTTATATCGTGAATCGAAATCCATGACAAGCCAGTCGTATGGGGTAAGCTCAAGGTCGAAGTTGAGATCGTCGAGCGATTTGTTGCCTCTGGTCTTGATCAATACATCCGTCCATGTCGTAAGCCTGGCGATAGTATCGACCCTCTTTCCGACACCGCGCTTTGTCAGGAGCCTGTTCACTACAGAAAGGGTAGCCTGATTCAGCGGACCGATGCTGTCGATCGTGTCAAATTGCTTTAGCTCATTCGACCTGACGCTGGGCTCGGGTCTATATGTATAATCCATGGAAGGCGTAATTATATGCTTCAACCCGTTAATATCCAAGTCCAGAATGTTCGTACTATGACCAAATATCCTGTAAAACTTTGTCGATAATCTTATTCCGTAGGTATTTGCCGTCCTGAATTTATTCTCATCACTGTTCCTGTCCTGGGAATACCAGGTCTCTCTTACGGCAATATACGGATTAAAGGCCAGGAAGCTGAAGATCTTTCTCTGGTATGAAAGCTGATGTTCTGTATCGAACCTGTTGGCCTTCAGTTGCGGGTCTTCGCCGTAGATGGTCTCCGCGAACTTCTTATGCAGCATTGCGAATGATGTCGTGGACTTGTAATAAAAGTTGGTGCTCCGGATACGCTGGCTCTTGATCTCCATCTTAAGCTCAGGGAGCTTTTCCAGCACCGTATAGAAATTATGGGTGCGCGCCTGAAGAAAGAGACTGAGATTATATTCCGGTTTGGTCCTTATGACGGAAAGGAATGTCTTCTGCTGGGACTCCTTTTCATACTCGTCGAGGAAGAAGTAGTCTTTTATGAATAGTTTATCGCTGTTCTTGTTGAATTCACCCACAGCAAGGGTGCTGTCATCCATGTACCATTTATGCCTGAGCTGCACTCTCCAGCGGTTCTCGCCGACACTCTGCCCCTCTTCTCTTTCCTCGGTAGTGACGACATGGTTCTCTTTGGTGTAGTAAAAGCGCGCCAGGCCCTTGCCGAAAAAGCCGAACTTGTATTTATAATCAAGGCCGTAACCGAAGCCCTTCTTCTCCCTGTAATCCAGGTGGATATATCCCCGCGACCATTCATGCAGATAATATCTCCATGCGGAGAGCGCGTAGTAGCCCCATCGCGAGTTACGTCCCGGGACTATCGTAACCCGGGGTCTCTTATCTTTCAGAGGGTGGATATAATAAGGAAAATAGAAGATAGGTACCTTGCCCAAAAAGACGAGTACATGGAAGGCCTCGACCCTGTCGTCCGCGTAGATCTTGACCCTGCGCGCCTGGAGCCTGTAGTGGGGATACGGCAGGTTGCAGGTAGTCAGATGGCCACGCTCGATAGAATACTCTTTGCTCGCTAATTTGGAGGCGGCCTCGCCTTTCGCGTACCATGGTTCGCCCCTGGCCTCCGCTTCTATGATAGTCCCTTTTTCAGTCTCGAAATTATAGTGGAACTTTTCTCCCAGATACCTATACTCCCCCTGGGTGAAGACGACATCTCCTTCCGCGACGGCCTCTTTTGTCTCCATGTTCACAACGATCCTGTCGCAGGTGAGTTTTATGTCTTTGTAGACTATTACTACATTATCTATACCGATAATTTTCTTTTCCGCATAGAGATACTCCACCTTCTCGCCGTTCACCACTATAGGCTCGTTCTTGGTCGTCTCGCGGGCATCCCGGGCAAGCGCGGCGCCTGCGGAAAAAAGTGAAAAACATACCGCGCAAAATATAAAGCACAAAGCGATCTTCTTTATCATCTCTTTCTTTCTGTATCTATCAGCACAGCCGATCCAACAAGGCCGGCCTCACTGCCCAACCGCGCCTTTACCACTCTTACATGCCTGCGCTGCACTTCCATAGCACGGAGCTCTATCGTCTCTCTTATTGAAGGAAAGAGGAACCTGGCTGCGCCGGCGACGCCCCCGCCTATCACGATCCTGTCCGGGTCCAGAAAATTCACCACGCCCGTAAGCATCACGCCTATCCGTTTGCCTGTGTCGACCCAAAAATCTATAGAAGACCTGTCGCCCATAGCCGCCGCCTTGCAGGCCAGCTCAGGCGTAATGTTAGAGAGGTCCCCGTTCGCCAGTCTTCTCAATATGCTCCCGCGGTTTTTCTTTGCTATACCGCGCAACTCCCTGATCAGGTTTCTGTTGCCGGCGTATGATTCTATGCAGGCGATGCCGCCGCAATTGCATTTCGGGCCTTTCATATTGATCGGTATATGTCCTGCTTCACCGGCTGATGATGTCGACCCCCTGTATAGTTCTCCGTTTATAATAATTCCGCCGCCGATCCCTGTCCCCAGTGTAACGCAGATCAGATTTCTGCAGCCCCTTCCGGCTCCTTTGTGAAATTCGGCAAGCGTCATGACATTAACGTCATTGTCGATGAATGCCGGTATCCTGAGGCTCTTTTCGAAAGATCTCTTTATGTTCACCCTCTTCCAACCCGGTATATTGACCATGTCGGCGACAACGCCGCTTTCGGCATCGACAAGTCCGGCGATGCCTACTCCTATGCCCTTGACGCTCTTTAAAGAGATCTTCGCTTCGTTAAGAAGGCTCAGGATGGAGTCGTTTATCGCTGAGAGGAGTTTTTGATGGGTCTTAAAAAGGGTCGTAGGAAATGAACTTTTTTCTATTACGCGGAAATTCCTTCCGAGAACAGCCGTCTTTGTATTGGTGCCGCCCAGGTCTACGCCGATGTAATATTTTTTCATTTGCTATAATTTATTTATAAAGCAATATTTTGTTATAAGCATTATATAAGGGTGCGGTGAGATTGTCAACTATTGTAAACAGAGGGTGATGTATAATGTTTTACGCGGAGACAAGCTCAAAACCATGTCATTCCCGC
>CAZKWI010000140.1:0-3272 GCA_964556455.1 uncultured Planctomycetia bacterium
GGACATCCGATTGGATGAGGCGGCGGAAAGCCTGGGAGCTACACCGTTTAAGGTTTTTACCCGAATTACCCTACCTTCGGCAAAATACGGTATTTTCAGCGCCGCCGCGTTAACATTCAATCTAACGATTACCGATTTTGGGAACCCGGTAGTCATCGGCGGCGATTATAACGTACTTGCAACCGAGATTTATGCGCAGGTTACCAACCTTTACCGGTTCGACCTGGGGGCAACCATCAGTATCATACTCCTGGTTCCGTCCCTTATGGCATTTATGTTGAATTATTATATTTCCCGTAAAACATTTTCCATGATCAGTGGTGCGGCAAAACCGGTTATTCCCCCGTCAAGGCGTTTGAAGAAGGTTTCCTACACCCTCTACTGCTACCTGGTTGCATTTTCTATTATCGTAATATTTGCAACAGTGATCATTGGCTCATTTGTTAAAATATGGCCCTATGACTGGTCTTTGACACTCGACCATTACAATTTTCCCTCCATCGGGGGATATTCGGCCATATGGACTAGTGTCTGGGTATCTTTAGTCGTCGGTATTTGCGGCTCATTTATGACCCTGGTTGCCGGATATGTCATGGAAACACGGAAACCGTTTTTCAAGCAATTCATTTATCTGCTTTCGGTCATGCCCGCTGCGATACCCGGCCTTGTGATGGGACTGGGATATATATTGGCATTTAACAAACCGTATTACTTCTTCTACGGAACCCCCTGGATCATTGTTATCAACATCATCATCTGTAATTTCACGCTGGGTATACTTTCCAGTATTTCCAATTTGAGAAACATCGATCCATCGGTAGAAGAAGCATCCATAAGTCTTGGGGGGGATACGATTCGAACCTTTTTTAGAATTATTTTTCCGCTATCACGTGTCGCATTTTTTCAAAATTTTGTCTATTTTTTCATGCGATCCATGACAACCATCAGTGCGGTTATTTTTCTGGTTTCCGCAACCGTTCATCTGGCGGCAATAGAAATCATCATGCTCGATAACGACGGCTGGACCGCCAGCGCCAATGCCATGTGTACGTGTATCATCGTTATTGTCCTTGGAATGCTGGGGGTTTTACAAATCGTTGCGAAAAAGACCGGCAGGCGCCCTGAAGGACTTGCTGCTGAAATCTAAATAATAGAAAGAAGATATTCCGTTGAAAATCGTAGATCCATTAAATCCGATCCCCAAGTATCTGCAGATTACTGCCTGGCTGAAAGAGCTTATCCAGACGGGAAGATACAAAGAGGGGGAAAAACTTCCTTCTGAGATCGAACTTTCAAAATTGTGTGAAGTCAATCGGCATACGTTGCGCCAGGCAATCTCAACGTTGACTGCTGATGGCATATTGAGAAAAGAAAAAGGGATGGGAACCTTTGTCTCTTCGTCTATACCGGTCACACTCAAACATAAACTTGAACGAATTTCCAGCTTCAGAGACGATTTAAGCGACAGTGAATTAATAGAAAATACAAGAACGCTGAACGCCGGAATTGAAAATGCGCCCGATCATGTGGCCGATGCACTGGATCTCGGTTCTGACCCCAAAGTGGTTGCCATCCGTCGTATGCGGACCGGAAACGATATCCCTCTAATCTATGAAGAAAGTTATCTTCCCGGTAAACTCTTTAAAGATATCCTGGACATGGATCTAACGGGATCCATGTACAAGATCCTTTCAGAACGCTTTCATACGGTGCTTGCCCGTTGTGAGCAGACCATTCGTGCGATAAATATGACCGGGAACATAGCGAAACTCCTCAATCTGCCGAAAAACTCAGCTGGTCTGTACATGGAAAGTATCACTTACAACGACAATGGCATACCGGTAGAGGTTCTCTGTTCGTTTTACAGGGGCGATAAATATATATTCGAGATTGAACTGGGACGGTATCTTCTGCAAGAAAATCATATGAATACGTTGGCCGTTAAGTAATCGCCCGGTTTTTTTTCATTTATTGTATATACATCTATAGCAGCAAGCACATAATCGTCTCAAATCGATATAAAAGGAGGATACGATGATAATCGGTGTTTTAAAAGAGATAAAAACCAAGGAGAACCGGGTTGCCATGACACCGGCGGGCGTTGAAATGATGGTCGACCACAAGCACACGGTCAATGTGGAAACAACAGCCGGTGTTGGTTCCGGTTTTTCGGACGAAGCGTATGCAGAGGCCGGGGCAACCATTATGGATTCAGCTCAAGAAATCTACCAAAAATGCGAAATGATCATGAAAGTCAAAGAACCGCTTCCGGTTGAATATTCGATGATTCGCAAGGGGCAGATTCTTTTCACTTATTTTCATTTTGCCGCCTCTCAAGAGCTGACCAGTGCCGTTATGGAGGCAAACTGTATTGCAGTGGCCTATGAAACGGTGGAAAAAGCCAACGGTTCCCTGCCGTTGCTCACCCCCATGAGCGAGGTGGCCGGCAGAATGGCTATCCAGCAAGGCGCCAAATACTTGGAAAAGACATACGGCGGCAACGGTATTCTTCTCAGCGGTGTGCCGGGAGTGGATCCGGGTACTGTAGTGGTCATTGGCGGTGGAATCGTGGGTACAAACGCCGCCAAGATGGCCTGCGGAATGGGCGCCAAGGTATATCTTCTTGACACCAACCTAGAGCGTTTGCGGTATCTCAGTGATGTCATGCCGAAAAACTGCTTTCCGCTCATGTCCAGTCCGGCAACCCTTCGAAGATTGTTGGCGGAAGCCGATCTGGTGGTTGGCGCGGTTCTTATCCCGGGTGCCATGGCTCCCAAACTGATAACGCGCGACATGTTGGGATACATGAAAAAAGGGGCCGTAATCGTGGATGTCGCCATCGATCAGGGTGGATGCGTTGAAACCGCAAAAGCAACCACCCATGATGATCCAATCTATGAAGTGGACGGCATCATCCACTACTGCGTGGCCAATATGCCCGGTGCGGTTTCGATGACCTCAACGGTTGCCCTAACCAACGCCACTCTCCCGTACGCCCTGGAACTTGCGGACAAAGGCTATAAAAATGCCGCTCAAGAGAATCCGGAACTGGCGAAAGGCATTAATATCATTGAAGGGAAAATTACATATAAAGGTGTTGCCGAGGCCTTTGATTTGGAATATGAACCCCTGAATTCCATATTGTGAAACTCGATTTTTTTATTCAAGCAACGTATTTGAAAGGAAAAAAATGAAAGAATTAAAAGACTATTTTGTGCCCTGGCTGATGACTGCAAGAGAATACAATACCAGTATACAGGATTAAGCGTGGG
>CAZKWI010000141.1:0-3265 GCA_964556455.1 uncultured Planctomycetia bacterium
TTATATACAGTCTTCATGACAGATAAATCACTCCCTTTCTGATGGGGAAGGTTATTTAGTACGTTTCCTAAAATCAGCTGCGATATGCTGTTTGAGCCAACAGACGGAAGATACTCTACAATGCCAGCTGCATCTTCAACTAGAATATTGCTGCTAATCTCTCTTGAAACCGAAAGGTTCTTATCAGGTGTTACCTCTAGTCCCTCTATACCCAACGGCTCCCATAGCCACGGCCGCATCCTTATTCCACCAGAACCGGCAACCTCACTGCTTGATCTTTCAAGTATAGCGGCTATACTTATCAAACCATGATCCTGCAGCCACCTAAGATCAGCAGATACCTCTGGGCTCTTATCTACAGATATAACCTTCGCCCTGGACCTTGCAACACATGGAAGGCCTCCTATCTCCCCTGGCTCTATTATCCCAGGGCCAAACTCAAGCATAATCGGTGGCCCGTTTCGAGGGGTATCCTGGCCAAATGCCATATTGCTTCCAAGTGAATGAAGGGCGGTTTCTCTTCCTATTCCGGTAACGGTACTGCCTCCCTCTTTAAAACATGTATCAATCGTTGGCAATCTCTCACCCTCTTCAACATCAACATCCTTTACGCCATACCAAAATCTGCATCCTAACTTCTGCAGGGTTTCCATAGCAACCCTATGTTTTGTCAAATCGGGTTCGTAGCAAGGTCCTATCAATATTGGCGTATTAGGGTTATCCCTCCTAAAAACTGTTGCCATCATCGCTACCTCTTGGGTAGGACCAATCATAATAATTGGAGGCTTTTCAAAATAACTTCTCATATAGGTAAATTCATCAGGGACTCCGCTAATTCTCTTTATACCTACCCCATCACCAAATGCGGATTCGATATGCTCACTTAACCAGCCGGGCTCCTCATTTTGCTCACCGGTAATCACATCTATTCTCATACCATAACCCCTTTTAATATATTCTCTTTTAGAAGCAACCAAAAACTCTATGCTGGAAATGATATGCTCCATTCCCTTCTCATCAACCCACGGCATATCTTCAGTCTTTTTATTTACACCATCGGATACAGATAGCCCTCTTGCCTTGTCAATAACATACACATATGGAGGAACATGGCCTCCCATTGTAAGCGACAAGGCTAAAGAATCAGCATGTGAAACAAAATCAGCGGCATCTTCATCCGACAACTGGGTAAACTGCCTGTTAAAGGCTCGTATCCTTGCCCACGGTGGCTCTGGAAACAACAAAGGAGTAATCTTTAAGGGTTTTCTTTTTAGCAGTCTCTGGGTAAGGAAGGCTAGGACAGCATTGGAGATATGCCCTATCAGCAACTCTTCATTATCAATTATAATGGCACGGAATCTCTCGGGGTTATCAGCCAAGGCAATGCCGATAGAGTATGCAAGGAAGGGCTTGACCTTATCCGGTGCCTTATTTTCATAATAATCAAGTATATGGCTAAGCAGGTCCTGATTTCTCGATAACCCTATGCCCAGTGAATAAGCAACATATTTCGATATTTCTAAATATCTATCTTCCCTTGCCTTTGCCAGGTAATCAAATACCGCTTCAATATACCCCTCATTTTCCGCTATGGTATAGCCTATAATATAGGCAAGGTTTATAGGATCATTTGGAATACCTCTAAGGGCAATATGACTAGCCGCTCCAAGTAATATCTTAAAATGATCTAGCGTTATGCAATCTACATAATCCATCTTTTCATCCAGGGCAAATCTTACTATAGTACAGATATCGGTCTTTTCAGAAGATCCCTGGTTTTTTTCAGAGAGTATGTCAATAAAGCCTGGAATATGATCATCGGTTATTAATTTTCTTAGTTTTACATTCTTATCCAAAATAACGCCAATTATACGAACTAGGGTGCTCCTTAAACTCGCATTCTTTAGAGTTTCTTCCAAGAAAAGTTTATTAAGAAGTGTGCTAAGATGGTTTTTATGCAGCTCTTTACATAAGTCCCACCTCTCCTTTACAATATCTCGAATGCAACCAGCAAGAGTTACCGAGTATGAACGTGCTAAGCTAATATGCGGAGTACAGTTAATAAGCACTCTTAGCTGTTCTATTGAAACCTTATTAACTAAGTCGCTGTTCTCCTGTAATATAGCTTTCGCTGCAACAACTATATCCTGTTTTGTATCAACTGAGGCGCGGGGAATTGCACCTACAAGAACACTAAAAAGCTTCTCCTGAAGATCGGCATTGCTGTTTCCTATGCCTCTGTGCATTCCGTTAATAGCTACTACTATCCAGCCCTTGGTTTTATCAGGGGCACTTACAAAACCATCTATCAGCCCGCTGGTAATCCTGCCCGTTCCCTCGCTCATGATTTCACAAAGAAGGTTCTTTTCGACATCCTCCGTTTTTCTCTTAAAAAGGCCAAAATAGAACTCATGGAAATTTGAGTATTCAAATTTTCCCTTGAAGAATGAAACAGCGGCATCTTTAAGATACTTCTGTATTTCATGCTCCTGCTCGAAGTAATTATCAAGAAGTAAAATCATAAGCTCCTGTTCTGTAGCCATGGCAATTGTGAGCGCCCGAGCTATGGACTGATTAAACTTTATGTTATTAAAAAAGACCGTGTTGCCGAAGGATAAGATATTGCTCATTTTTTCTATGGTATATTCAAATAGCTCCTCGTTACGTGCAATGGACATACCTATGAGGCGCTCGATTTCCTCTCTTATCCAGGGTTTCATATCCTTTGAGGGCTTAGAAGAAAAAGCATCCATAAAGATATCCAGGTCTTCTCTTGTAATTTTAACTTTGGCTTTTCTAAACAGGGCCTCTCCCATTCCGGCAGCAAGCTTTCCTTTAATATGATCCGATTTTGTTTTTTCAAAATGTTCGATAATAGGCTTAAGGAGGGCTGGCTCCTTTATTATTGCGTACACGATTACATCGCTGACCCATTTGTGTGCATTAGGAAACTCTATCTCCTCTAACTTGCGTACAAGCATATCAATCATATAAAGATTATCTGCTATTGTCTTGCCTACTGCTTCAAAAACCTGTGTTTTTGATCTTTCAATAAGTGATTCTATGTGGGTGTCTATGGCCTTAAATACACCTTCTATATCCTGTGTTATAGCAAACTGAATTGATTCCCTTAGTGTTTTTTGCACCTCATAATCATGAAAATAATTGCCTATCGATTCAAGAATACTATGCTCCTCTATCAAAGCGTAACCGACTGAGCGTGAAAGCCACAGGGTTTCCTTGTCAAAATAACCAATTACCATAT
>CAZKWI010000142.1:0-3196 GCA_964556455.1 uncultured Planctomycetia bacterium
GCTTAATCCGGAGGAGTGCTATTATGCTATCGCGTAAAAGTATTTGCATTACCCTGGCGCAGGAAGCGAGAGAAACCAAGAACCGATTATCTGGCCGTGGAACTTGAATTTTCCATATTTTATGATAATATCTATTAGAAGGAGGTGTGATGTGAGATATTATACGAAGATATGCGGTGCGCTCTTATTATTGGCGGCGGTGGCCTTCTTTATGCCGCGTGATTCTTTCGCGTGGAGATGGCCTTTTAAAAAGGCGGCCCCGAAAAAGGTCGTAAGACCGGCGAAGATAAAGAGGCCTGTTAAGGCTGTGAAGGTCGTTCCCCCGAAAAGGATCCTGGTCTACAGGCCAAAGGCGGCAAAAAAATACGCCTATATCAAATCACACGATATAAACGCAGACGGCGTGGTAGATATAAGGGACAGCGTTATATGGGCCCAGAGGCTTAAGGGAGGCGCGGCCAACATACTTGTATCCGAAGGCAACGCCGATGTCTACTATGTTATGGACTTAGACGATGACGGCAGGGTCGACAAAGAGGAGATAGAGCTCTTTTTCGACAATTTTGATCTGAACGCAAACGGCATGCTCGAACCTAACGAGATCGCTGTGGCGGCGGAGTGATCACGTGTTTTTAACCAAATTGACCGGCAGGAACGCCTGCGGGCAGAACTGCCGGTTAATTTTTTTTCACACAGGGTGTTGTAAATCCCGGCATTTAATGGTAAACTATAGCACAGACATTTGAAAATGGTCATCCTGATTTAGGATACCCGGTAGAGAAGATAGAAAAGGAGGATCGTAATGCCGTATGACAGCAGTCTTGATGAGCGAGTATTCGCAAAGCACCACGAAACCGAAACAGACCGCCTTACTGTAGGGGTCTATTCTTATAACAAGGGAATGAAGAAGCTGCAGATAAGCAGGGAGAAGGGCGGAAGTGACGGCGAGTTCAAGTTCGCTAAGCTTGGAAGGGTTACCAAGGAAGAGCTGGAAGCGCTGCTCCCCATGATGCAGGAAGCAGTAAAACATATGTAGCAAGAACTAAAGGACCATATCCGCCACAGGCCGCGGGAATTGACCCCGGGGCCTGTGGCGATTATTATGTGGTGTGCCCTATGGAAGAGAAGATACCCAGAGACCTCGGCAAACAGCCTATAGCGGGAATAATGCTTGAGCAGGGTCTTAAACCGCGGGACCTAGTGCGGGCGTCCGAGGAACAGATAACCCATAAGATGGTATCACGCGCAGCCAAAGGGAGACGACTGACAGCAAGCGTGCAGACAAAGGTCCTTAATGCCCTGAACAGGGCCGCGGGAACGAGTTATAAACTGAAGGATCTTTTCAACTACTGACACTGTCTATAATGCGCCTTAACTCCGGGTAATCCTTTATGCGCCCCAACCTCTCCCTGATCCTTCTGGCATTCGGCAGGCTCTTCAGGTACCACATAGATATCTTGGCCATGATGCTTATTTTGTTGAAGGGGAGTGCAGTCTTATATTTTTCCAGGTAAGCCAGGTGTCTCTTAAGCACGCGCTTTTTGATCCACAGCTTCCGATCCGCAGGCAGGGTGCCTTTAGCCAGGTAATATTCAATATCCCTGAATATCCACGGATTCCCGAACGCGCCCCTTGCGACCAGTATGCCGTCACACCCTGTCGCATCGAACATCTTCTTTGCCAAAAATGGATTTAGTATGTCTCCGCTTCCGTAAACCGGTATATCCACGGCCTCCTTTACAGCCTTGATCACCTCATAGTCGACATTGCCGGCGTACCCCTGAAGCCTGGTGCGCCCGTGAAAAAATATCAATGACGCACCGTTATCCCGGCATATCCTTGCCGTATCCACGCTTCTTTGTATATCGCGTTTATCGAACGAGGATCTCAGCTTGACCGTGACGGGAACACTCAACCCACCGGCAAGCTTTTTAATGATCCTCCCGAGCCTCTGGGTATCGTTAAGAAGATATGCACCTGCGCGCTTTCTTACGACTTTCGGGGCGGGGCAGGCGCCGTTAATGTCCAGGAAAGAAATATTTACCAGGCTTGTCAGCTTTTGTGCGGCGTCCAGGACCATATCCGGGTCAGACCCCAGTATCTGTGCGGCAATAGGCCTGTCTTTCGGCAGGGTCGTAATGATCCGCATCGTGCGCCTCTGGCCGTGGACCATGGCGCTTGAATCAAGCATCTCAAAAAAACAGAAACGGGCCCCGAGTTGGCGGCACACAAGCCTGAAAGCCAGGTCACTTACACCAGATAGCGGGGCGAGGATGATCTTGGGCAGCATTTGAGCATATTATACTATGGCCCGGCGGACTTGTAAATCATGAGTTTTGTGGTAAACTCTATAAAGGAATATCCTTGACTAAATGATACTTGTGTGGTATCATTTGGTCATGGATAGGGGGTAAGTATGGGGGTAAAGCACAGGGTAAAATTCATTTCAGCGGGCATTTTCGCGGCCATCTGTGTTTACGGGGTTCAGGTTGGCTTTGCTTTGACCGACGGCGCTGTTGCGGGCCCGGCAGGCATGCTTACAAGTGGAGCCGGCAGCGCCCTTCAGGGGCGTGTATATATACCGGATGAAGCATTGCCGCGGAAGATCGGTTTGCCCAGCATTAAAAGGCAGCCGGCCGAGACCCTCCAGGAAAGGTTGTTATCCGGCCGGGAGGCCCGAAAGTCATCATAACGGGGTTTTTGCATGCTCAAGACCAGCGTTGAAGATATAATGACCGAAGATATAGTCACGCTGGGCAAAGATGCTACCGTTATGGACGCGGCCCACATACTGCTCAGATTCCAGATAAACGGGGTCCTTGTGGTGGACAGGAAAGGTTCGCGCAATGTCGTCGGTATACTTACCACTACGGATCTCCTAAGGCTTCTTAATGACGCTCTCACAACCCACCATGCCCATAAGATGCATGAACTGGAGCGGGTTGCAAAGCTCGTCCTTAAAGAGGTTGTTTCCAGTGAGGTGACCGGCGTGCAGAAAGATACCAAGCTCGCCAAGGTCATAGCGATAATGCACAGGAAGAACCGCCACACGCTGCCTGTCTTTGACGGGAAGAAGCTGGTAGGCGTAGTGGGGAGGCACGATATACTCAACGCTGCTTTCTATTCCTAGAGCAGCATTACGGTAATGTCAATTAAATTGTGTAAATTCTTTCAAGGGTTTAGCCTCCCACTTGGT
>CAZKWI010000143.1:0-3195 GCA_964556455.1 uncultured Planctomycetia bacterium
GGTGATGTTGGTTGTGTTTGTGGCTGTGTAGATCTGGCTGGCGATTGTCTTGTTGGCCACGAATATGTGCGGGCTTATTCCTGTAAATCCGCCACTGGTTTGGTTGTAGGCGGTGATGTTCTGGCGGGTGATGAATCCAGTTCCGAGTGTGAGGTCGTCGAAGACGCTGCTTCCGAAGATGTCCGTGATGTTCACCGATGCGTCTTCCACCGGAATTCCGTCCTGGGTGACATTTGCATCAACCCACCAGTTTCTGTTGAGCACGGAGCCGGTTTCCTTGAAGGTTGGTCCAGTGGTAAAGGTGCCGTTGATCAAGGTTACCGTGCTGTTGCCGTAGATTGTGAGTGCGTCTGCACTGAGGAAGTTGAGGAAGGTTCCGGAGCCGGTGGAAATGTCACCGCCGATGTCGTGCTGGGCGCCGCCGAGGAAGGTTCCTGGAGTTGCCCAGACTGTGTCGTCGGTTGCTGTTCCGGTGTTGCTATTGGAGGAAGAGTCTAAGGCGGATGTTCCCTTCCCCTCATCAAATTTCCAGCAAGCTTCAAGTCCAGTCTGGTTTGAGAGCTCTGTACAGGACTTGAACATACCGTCACGGACTTGCTCTATCGAGCGGGTAACACTCCACACACGAACACCATCAATAGAACCATTGAATAAGTCAATATTTCCGCCAATATCATTACCAATAGTCAGACGGTCGGAGTTCCATGTGATGGCACCGGATATATCTTGAGACCCTTGTCCAACATACTTCCCATCAACATAATTTCTTACCCGTGTTCCATCATATATTCCAACCAGGTGGTGCCATTTCCCGATTTGCAAGTTTCCTCCGCCGGCAGAGGTACCTGCAGTATACCAGCCGTTGCTGGTTGTAGCTACGACAAAAGTTGATGAGCCTGTTGAGCCTATTGTAAATCTGTAAAGACTCGTCCTCTCAACAGGGCCGTAATTTTGAGTTGGGAAAGAGTCCATCTTTATCCATGCCTCTAGAGTTAACTGGCTCATTCCTTCCAAACTTGCATGGTCAGTCACATTCACTCTCTGGGTAAGGCCGTCCAGCTCCAGAGCTGACTTGCCGATGAGGCCGCCGCTGGAGGTCCAGTCGCCGGAGGTTGTTAATATAGAAGTATTCATAATCAGGGTTCCTCCTGTTGCTAGAGTGAAATTTGAGACCGAGATGTCAACATCGGTTGGGGCGGTAGATGTAGCGTTTAAGGTGCCCGAAGCGATAATTAGGTGCGATTCATTGGCTGAGCCGAGGCTTGCCCCCATAATTACATCATTGCCCTCTCCGCTGTTTATTACACGTGTTCCGCCGTTGAAATCTGCTTTATTCATATCAAGGTTAGTTGTGGTTCCAGTCATAATCACTGCCAAGGGGTTATTTATATTCGTCCCGTCGATGTTGAAATCAGCTGCGAATATCAGAGAATTATTCCAGTCAGTATTCCCCTGGGTGCTTAACATTCCGCTGAATTCGGCGCGCTGGCCGGTGAGGTTGAGGGTGTCGCCGGCGGTTACTGTGAAGTTGTCGAATTTGTTGTCGCCGTCGAGGGTTATGCTTGCTCCTGCTCCGCCGGTTGTGGCTGTTGCTATTTGGTAGTCGAGGTTTTTGAGGCGGATTAGGGAGCCGGAGCCGCCGGAGTCCCAGTCCCAGTCTGTTCCGTTGGCAATGAATGTGCTGGTGGCGGCGTCCTCGATGGTTCTGAAGAGGACGTGGTTGGCGGTGTTGCTTGAGAAGTTTAAGGCGCCGTTGTTCTCTAGGTAGGCGCCGTTTGTGGCGTTGAAGAAGATTCCTAGGTGGTCTGCTGAGGCGTTTAGGACTAATTCGTCTCCTGGGTTTATTGTCAGGGTGTTCTCGATTGTTGTGTTGGCGTCGATGTAGGTTATGTCTGGGGAGCTGCCTATTGTTAAGTCGTAGAAGGTGTAGGGGTTCTTGATATGGGATGGGTCGCCCTGGAATGAGAAGTTGCCGCTGTTGTGGGTGTAGGTTCCGGTTCCGGACATGTCGCCGTATAGGTAGGTTGTGTTGGTTGTTGAGTTGTAGATTCCGCCGGAGCTTATTACGAGGGAGGAGTGGTTCTGCTCGGCCGCCTTTCCGTGGAAGGTTCCGGCTACTGTCATGGCGCCGCCGACGTGGGCGGTTTTGCCGTTTGTGTTGAGGACGTCGCCGGCGCTGACTGTCAGGGCGTCGAACTCGCAGTCGCCGCGGAGTGTGATGGTCTGCCCTTTGCTGGTCCCGGATGTTAGGGTGCCCTGCTTGTCAATCCACTTGAAGCCTACTTTTCCAGCTTCTACTCGGTCAAAGTCGAGGGTAGCTGTGATTATGGCTGGGTATAGCTGGCTTGCGCCGTAGATTCCGTGCTCGTAGACTGTGTTTGATTCAAAGCTGTATTGGGTTGTGGCTGTCACAAGCCCGGACTGGGTTGTGTTGCCCATTGTTACAATTACCGCGTGGCTGGAATCCCTGATGTCACAGCCGGATGGGCAGTGCATGAGGTTCAGGACTGTTATGTCCTCCTCTATCTCGTAATTGGCTGTGCCTGTTATGTTATAGAATTCTGTTCCGGAGGGCAGGTCTATTGTGGCGCCGCTGCTTTCCATGCTGAGAACTCCGTCGTTGTGGTTGTAGGTTCCTGCGCCTTCTAGGTCGTTTATTGTTCCGCCGGTTATGCTTGTTGTGCCGGAGGTTGCAGAATAGGTTCCGCCGGAGTTGATTGTGAGGGAGCCGAAAGACCATGCACCCGTGTCCGAATCATCTCCAAATATATCGGCTACAACCACGTCACCAGTAACTGTTATATCTTCATCGCCGCCATTTGAGTAAAACTTCCCATCGGTTATTGTCAAGTCGTTGGCAATTAGTAAATTATCATCAAATCTTAACCAACTGGTAGAGTCCACGACAAAATCATAAAAGGAATCGCCTCCGCAAGTAAACCTCGTAGAAACATCATTTGTAAATAAGAATACGCCGTTATTATGGGTTAATGTTCCGTCATTAGTCATCGCAAACCCTGCGGCAGTTTCGCTCGTTATCGTTGTGTTTCCGCTTGTGGCGTCGTAGGTTCCGCCGGAGTTGATTGTGAGGGAGCCGAAGCTGGGGTCTGGGATATACCAGGCCGGGTTGCCTCCTAGGGTTCCGGTGTTGCCCTGGCCAGAGGAGTCGGCAGCCGTTGCTCCGGTTGCGTCATC
>CAZKWI010000144.1:0-3046 GCA_964556455.1 uncultured Planctomycetia bacterium
AAGTGTCTCTCCATCATCTTTACCACCCCTCCTTCTATTTTTAACGCCTTGCTGTTAACCAGGGTATCGGCTATCTTTTTATGCGCGGACGTAAGTATATTACCGAAGGTCTGCCTGGAAACATTCATCTTCTTAGCGGCCTTCTCCTGGTACATCTCTTGCAGATCAGCGAGTCTTATCGCCTCAAGCTCATCTATGGTCAGATTAACCTCTTCCAGCATATCAATGGGTATGCCCCTTGGCTTAAAATAGTTCGAATCCGGCCTGCAACGCACCCTCCTGCACCTGAATGGCCTTGGCATACAACCTCCCTATGTTATTGGCATATGCTATTAATAGTATAGCATGCATTACGCTCTCTGTCAAGCACGCCTTAAACCCCCGTAACCGCCAACACCCTATCCTGCCCCTCCCTCGTAGCATGACAATAGTAATGCGTAAGCACCTTCGTATCGCGTATCCCGGCTATAGCCTTCACATCCACCATAGCCACCCCCGCCTTCCCGCACTCCGTACAGAAACGATGCCTGAAGTAATGCGGGGTGATCTTCCGCCCCATCTCTTCCCCCAGCACCCTCACACTGGCCCTGCGCAGGTACTCCCGCACCTTGGAAGGCCAGCAACGCGTACCGCGCTTATTACAGAAGAGCCACTCCCCCGTACCCTCCGTATAAGCCGCCTTCACAATACCCGCCAGCTCATCATCCAGCCTCATAAGAGGCGAAGCTTCGCGCATCTTCGTTATCTCCGGCCGCACATTCACCCTCACCACCCTGGCCCTGTAAAACTCCACATCGGTCTTCTTAAGCAAAGAGACTTCACTGACACGCCTTCCGGTACGCACCATAAACATTATCATTCTGTGATAATCAGGCCTCCGCCGCTTGATCCTCCTCAAGACCTTCCTCAAGGCCTTCCTGGGAATATCCGGGTAATCCTTCTTCCGCGGAGGGGGCTTTCGCATATCCCCCACCTGCCTGGCCAGATCCTCGCTACAGTACCCCAGCATATAAAGCCGCCTCATCACAGACTTCATCATAATAAGCTCCGCCCTCAGGCCCTTCTGCCTGCCCATATCACACCCGTAATAGTTCCTGTACTCCCTGAAGAAAGCCACCCCCAATCCCCCAAAGCCCCTTATATCACCGTGCGCCTTAAGCCTGAAATCCCCGAACATCCGCCAGTACGTATGCCAGTAATGGCTCACCGTAGCCTTCATCATCCCCTCGCATTCGAGGTCCTTCTTCAGGCTCTCCCACGCCCTGGTGAATACCGGCTCTACTTTATCAATATTATAATGAGAATAATCCCTGCCGCGCCCCATAAGAGCATATCTCCCAGGATTTCATGCCAGACTATCATGTTTATGCTTACCGCTACCGAGAATAGTATTACTTTTTTGTAATTCATGGTTTTGTCCTTTATTTTTCTTTTTGAGAATTCGACACCCGGCCGACTTCCCTGTTTCCATACCCCCTGTCATCCTGAGGAGCCCGAGAGCACACGTAGGGCGACGAAGGATCTTTCCCTGTGGAGTATGGCCCGCGCGGATTTGGGCCTGGGGCAATATGCATTCTTTTAACATTTTGACAATTTTAACATTGATAGACAAAAAATATATGTTTAATCTTTTTTCAGCCATTTTTTCAATAGTTCCAACGTCTTCTTTTTCAATGTCTTCCCTTCCGAATATGCCCTACTCTTCGCCTCGGCGTGTATATCTTCAGGAATTTCCACGGTTAAACGCTTTAGCTTTTCCATACAATGTAATTATAGCATATTTTAACATTTTGTCAATAGGGATTTTGACATCTTTTAATAAACTAAAGCGTTGTCTCTTCTGCCTCTTCCCTTGCCTTTTCTTTCAAAAATTCCTTGAAACCGATAATCTTTCTTTTTAAGCGATACGAAACTGCAATTTGCGGCACTTGGTAAAGGTCCCCCAGAGGCACTGAAAGATGATCAATAATACTATCGGCATCTTTTAATAATTTTCGCAGAACCTTTTCATTCTTTCGATATATTTTAAGTGCCTCTTTTTTTAGACTATTCTGAGGGATCAAAATAGCTCCGGCTAAATGCTTGGCATTAAATTCCATCATTAGCTCTGATTCTTTTTTAAGCGAAACATAGAAATTATGGGCACCTTCTATATCGTTAACATCCTCAAAATACTTATCGTGCAAAAGAAAATGAGATAATTCTTCTGCAAGAGTTAAGTTGGTATTATAATTAGTTAAGTTAAAATCACCTTTTTGGACGAAAATTGTAAATTTACCTTTAACCTTCCCAAGAAGCCCATAGAGACCAAAGTCTTCTTTTAGCCGTGTAATGTCATGAATTTCTAGGCCCATCATCTCTATAAGGTAATCAATATCAACTGGTACTCCGCATGTAAATTCCCTATGTATTTCATTGGCAATTCTTTCAAGCTCCTCATGCGTATGCCATTTAATAAATCTAGTACTCATCTTTTATTCTCTTGATCAGCTTTTTCAACTGTTCCTTTGACAATTTCTTTTTGTCAATCGTCCTAAATAACAATGGAACAATTTCGTTTTCTTTAATTTGATGTTTTATATCAGCGGGAATTGACTCTTTTGATGCCTTAGCCGCCAGATCAAACAGCAATTCTTTTTCTCTTGCGGTAAGATCTAAAACTTGGCATATTTTGTTTAGAATTTTTAGATCATTTGGTGCCGATAATATGCCTTTTTCGACTCTGCACCAATTTCCTGGATCTTCTTTTATCCTTCCAGCAAAAACGCGAAGCCCCATTTTTTTATCAAGACGCTTTTCCTTTACAAAACTGCCAAAATCCATAACCTCACCCCCTTATATGCTATTGTATGCTGTTGTAATACATACAACAATTATACACTATATATTAATATTTGCAAGTTTTTAATGACCTCTTGGAACAACTCGCTTAAAAACACCCTACTTCACCTCCACCATAACCTGAATCTCCTTTATACCCTTTGGCAATTCCTTCTTCTCCCCATTCACCGCATATTCCCACTCATCATAATCAAACGCCACCGAA
>CAZKWI010000145.1:0-3011 GCA_964556455.1 uncultured Planctomycetia bacterium
TCTAACCCGAGGATAACGACGCTCAACAATAAAGAGGCGTCAATACTGGTGGGGAGCCAGTTCCTCTTTCCTTCTTTTAACTTTAACGAAGAGACGGGTGACTTTGTCATCTCCGGTTACGGTGACAAAAAGGACGTGGGCATAAAGCTGACGGTCACGCCCCATATCAACGATAAGGGCGATATCATAGTGCAGCTCAAGCCCGAAATTAAATCTTATACCGGTATAGAAACGCTCGATGACGCCAGGGGCATTGTGGCGCCCTTCTTTGAAACCAGGGAGGCCACGACAGAGGTGATGGTGCGCGACGGCGATACCATCATGCTGGGCGGATTGATAACGAAAACGACTGAATACAGCGAGAACAAGGTCCCTATACTCGGAGATATACCTTTAATAGGCGATTATTTGTTCACCAAAAAGGTGGAGAGCATTGACAGGAAAGAGCTCGTGATATTTGTGACCGTCCACCTCATAAAGGATATCTGGGAGACCGAGATAGACCCCAACGTCAGGAAATTCTCGATGCCGCTGCCCAAGGACGCGGAGACGTTCATGGCGCTGCCTAAGTCAGCGAAGGAAGAAAAGCTGGAGAAGGCGCGGCAGAAGAGGACCTTCCAGGAAGCGTTGCTGGATTTTATAAAGGAAGCCGAGACATTCATGTCAGCCCCCACCTCGGACGAGGAGGAGCGGATAAAGAAAGAGAAAGATTTCCGGGACCAGCTGAATAGTCTGCGGGACAGGATGTAAGCATAGCAAGGCGGCAGATCCGTAGGAAACGCGCCATTTTCCGTCGAAAAATGGCCGCGGTTCTATCGGTCGTGCTTCCTTGCAATTTTATTATAGAAGAGTTCACATATGGTAAAACAGAATTTACAGCTCACCTTCGCGAAGAAGGGAAAGATGCGGTTCATTTCTCATCTGGACCTCATGAGATTATTCGGCCGTGCCGCAAGGAGGGCCGGAGTGCCGGTAGCCTTGACGGAAGGCTACAACCCGCACCCCAGGATAAGCATACAACCGGCCCTGAAGCTCGGAAAAGAATCAGACTCGCTTGAGGCTGCATTCAGGCTTTCAGGCTGGATGGCGCCGGAGGATATGAGGTGCCGCCTGCAGGGATCGCTTCCGGAAGGAATAGAGCTGAAGAAAATAAGGGTGATATAGTTATGCACAAACAGATAATAATAAACATTGAACCGCAGGAAAAAAGGGTCGCGATCCTGGAAGACAACGCTCTCGAGCAGTTCTTCGTCGAGAGGACCGACCATCAGAAAGTCGCGGGGAACATTTATAAAGGAAAGGTTACCGCTATACTGCAGGGCATGGGAGCCGCGTTCGTGGACCTGGGCCTCGAGAAGAACGGTTTTCTCCATGTAAGCGACGTCATAGAGCGGCCGCCCGAGATGGAAGAGCTCCTCTCGGAGTCGATCGAGGGCCCCAGGCCAAAGAAGCCGCAAAAGCACCATAGGGGCCATATGCCCAATATTACGAATCTGCTGAAGAAAGGCCAGGAGATAATGGTGCAGGTCGTAAAAGAGCCGATCGGCACCAAAGGGGCCCGTCTTACCACTCACATAAGCCTGCCCGGCCGCTACCTTGTGCTGATGCCGTATGAGACCCGCGTGGGCATCTCAAAACGCATCGCCAAGCATTCAGAACGCTCGCGGATAAGAAAAGAGATAACATCGCTGAATCTCCCGAAGGATATGGGCCTGATAGTCAGGACCGCCGGCAGCGACGCCAGGAGAAGGGCGTTCGCCAACGAGGTAAGGTATCTTCTAAAGGTGTGGGATAAGACAAAGAACGCCAAGGAGAGGAATCCCGCTCCTTCGCTTTTACACCAGGAGCATGGCCTTGTATTCAGGGTAGTGAGGGACGTCTTCGCGCCGGATATAAATAAGCTGATCATGGACGACAAGGATGAGTACAGGAGAACGATCCGGTATGTGAATTCTGTTATTCCGTCACTGCGGCTCAGGCTGAAATTTTACCGCGGATCTACGCCGCTTTTCGAGCGTTTCGGCATCGAAAAAGAGATAGCCAAGCTGTACGAGAACAGGATATATCTTAAGAACCGGGGATATATCATAATAGAGCAGACCGAAGGTCTCGTCGCCATCGATGTCAATACCGGCGGTTTTGTCGGCAAAAGGAATCTTGAAGAGACGGCGTTCCTCACGAACATGGAGGCTGCGCGGGAGATAGCAAGGCAGATCAGGCTGCGCGACATGGGCGGCATAATAGTGATAGACTTTATCGACATGGAGAGAAAGGATCACAGGAACCAGGTCTTCGAGGCGCTCAAGAATTCGCTCAAGCGCGACAAGGCGCGCTCCAAGGTCCTCAACATCTCGCAGTTAGGGCTTGTGGAGATGACAAGACAGCGTATGCGCCAGAGCGTCGAAAGCCTGTCGTACAAAGTCTGCCCTTATTGTGACGGCAGGGGATCGGTTAAATCCGTGACCACGGTATCTATAGAGACAAGGCGCAAACTTGCCCAGGCCCTGAAAAAATGGCCCAGGAAGCCGCTCCTTCTGTATGTCCATCCGGATGTCGCAAGGAGGCTTGTTACACAGGACCGGGGGGCGATATCCCACCTCGAGAATACCTACAGGCGTAAGATCATTATCCGCGAAAAGGCGGACTTTCATATTGAAAAGTGTGTGATCCAGGAGCTGGATAAGTAACGATTGTCGAATTGCAAGGCAGTAAGGCACGCGCGAACGCATTGTCATTCTGAGGCGCGAAGCGCCGAAGAATCTTAACGAGTAACTGGATAAGATCCTTCGTCGCCCAATGAGTTCTCTCAGGCTCCTCAGGATGACATGAAATGACAGTCGCGGAGTTTACACTGAGCGAAGCGAAGTGGCAATCCCACACAAGCGCTGTCCGAATGCCAACATCTCCGCTACTCCTTTATTTACAATATGTTGCGTAAAGGGAGAAGGGAGGGGCGTGGTAATGTCAATTAAATTGTGTAAATTCTTTCAAGGGTTTAGCCTCCCACTTGG
>CAZKWI010000146.1:0-2994 GCA_964556455.1 uncultured Planctomycetia bacterium
CGAGTTGAATAAAGAAGAGCGTGATCAGGGAGAACGTGACAGATTGCTTGCTAAACTTACTGAAGAAGAGAGGGATTGGAGAATTTACCCTGATGATGGTGGGGACCCACGAGAAATTTCCGATACTTGTCGGGGGAGGAATAGTAATGCCTTTCAAAAAAGAGAAAGTATTTTGGGGGATCTGTATGATTACAGAAAGGGTATTCTGGATTATAGAAATTATTGGGGAAAAGCTGAGGCAAAAAAAGCAGCATACGAACTAGCAAAATATTTTCCAGTTCTTTGGATTAGTGCTCCACACGTTGAATCCAAGGTGAATGCTACATTTCCTGGAGAGCCTACGCCTCTGCTTTACGCAACCGCATTGCTCGATAGGCATCTTCGTATTGGAGAATTTCCAAGTTCTATTAGAGAGCCAAATGTGACATCGGTAATGAACCCACCGGTGTACAACGCTCAATTTGAACGAGCTCTTATTGAACACTTACAGGAACATCGACCTCGAGTTGTGGGAATAAGCAACATTTCAGAAGGCCATCATTACGCTATCGAAATTGCAAGGCTGATAAAAAAACATTCGCCCGACTCAGTCGTTATCTTTGGAGGTTCTCACGAAGACGACACTCATCCATCAGGTTATCGAAGGGCAGCAGAGAAGGCGGCTCAAGGCACCATTCGCGGTGGCAAGGCAAACTCGGAGACATTTGCACTTAGCGAGGATGAGCTGAGAAAAATGGATGGACGTCGAACGCTGGCAAAACCGGATGAACGTGAGCTGATTGATTTTGTCACACATGGCGATGCTCCATACATCGTTATGGAATTAATGAAGATCATTGCAGACAACCCCGGTGCTACTCCTCAGGAGTTAAAAGAAAAAGTATTGGCTTGCAAAGATAACATAGCAAAGCTACCTGGCAGTGGCTTTCTCGCATTCTACAATTCCGAGGAAGATCAGATTGAGGATTTGCCAATTAGTGGTACACCACTGGATCGTGACAAGCTCCCCCCAGTTGATCGCAGACGACTGAGTCACGAAAATCGTTTCCCTGTTTTTGACTACAAGAAAACCGCTCAAGTGATGACTGAGGTGGGATGCAAATATGCTTGTGAGTTTTGTCAGGAGTCAGCAGACGCAATATTACAGGGCACACCAAACATCCAATTGAGGTCATCGGAGAATGTTATTAAGGAACTAAAAATCCTAAGACAACAGGGATATGAAGCAATATTCTTTGATGACAGCACATTCACACAGAGTAGTGCTAAGACGAACGAAATCCTTGATCTTATGATTAGGGAAAAGATCGATTTTGAATGGGGATGCCAGACGACGATTGAAGATGTAGACGATGCACTTCTCACTAAGATGGCACAGGCTGGATGTACATACATCTACTTCGGCTTCGAACAAGCATCAGCTACAGAGCAGGGTGTTCAGAAAGCGCAGAAAAAGAAGTTCGTTTCACTTCCAATCATAGGAGATGCCCAGAAGGAGTCATGGAATGAGCAATTTAAACACGTTGCATCCCTTTGTAAAAAACACAGTATCCGGATCGGAACATCTTTACAGTTCGGCCTTGGGGAATCTGAAGAAGATAGAAGGCGCACTATTGATGTAATTGAAGAATTAGCTGGAGACGGGATGATTCCTGACAGGTCTGTTGCTTTAAATGTGAATGCTTTGTATCCGGGCACAGTGCAGTGGATTAAGGCGATGAAGACTGACAGAGAGCTCCCTGATTACAGTGAGAGACTCCAGCGTGATCCAAGGTTTGAAACTGCTCATCAATTTGGAAGCCTGACTACTGAAGAGATTGAAAAATTGTATCAGTATGCAGAAGAAAAGCTCGGTGATGCTCTTGTACGCGGTTGATCCTTATTCCGTTACAACTGCGCCTCAATCTCCTTAAGCTTCACCTTAAGCTCCTCGATCTCCACCGCATCCAGAAACGCCGCAGTGATGAAAACTCCGGCCTCGGAGAGCGTGAAGGATATTTCCTCGCTCTCGTTTTCATCTGTGTCCACGGAAACCTCCGCAATTCGCTTGGTCGTGGTTATGGTTCTGTTCTCCGTGATAATGTGGACTGTTACGAGGTCTCCAACAGCGATGTCGCCGTACTTCAATCCCTCAACCGCATTTGTGCCTGCTGCCGGATTGAATTTTTTGGAAGCGAGCGTCGGTTCGATGCGGAAATCTGTTATTGGGTTTGCCCTCTGCGAGAGGTATGCGGAAGCGAGGGAATCGAGCGTGCTTTGATCATTTGCCTCGTTGAATATTTTTCTCTCGATCAGGAGGCCGTAGGTGGACTGGCTTGTCGCATCGTTCTGCGTGCTTGTGATACCTCCACCCTGTGAACTGATCCCGATGACCCTGTTCGCCATCGGGCGCCCGTCATCTCCGATGTCGATCCTGTCCATATTCGATCCGGGCTGTCCGTCCCGCCTGAAGGTGAGCGTGATCGTTGAACTCTTGTCTGACCCGAGCGCCTGCACGAAGTTGAACGCGCCACTCTCATCTATTTCAAATTCAGCATTATGCGCCTGTGCAAGCTGGCTCCATGCGCGCAGTATTTCGCGGCTGTCCATTGTGAGATCGCGGGTTGTCGTCACGCCTCCGGTTCCCGTAATAACACCGGTATCCTCGTCATTCGTATTTGTATCGGTGAGAAGCCCAAACGCTTCCGTGCTTCCCTGTCCGTTAAACTGCTCACCTGCGGCAGTGAATCTTTTTCGGAACAGATCGAGCATCCCCACGCATAGCACTTCCACCTCGTCCCTCATTTCGTTGATTGCTTCTATGTATCCGAACCACACAGGCTCAAATTCTCCGGATGAGTCGCGCTTTTTTCTGTAGAGCCGCACGCGGCGGTACTGGCGCAGGTTTTCTTCGGTGGCCTTGGCGTGGTACTTCTGCATGGAAAACACCATCTTTCCCGTCGCGTTTATCCTCTTGCTCCAGCTCTGCACCGTAACTGCGGGCGTGAAGAGCAC
>CAZKWI010000147.1:0-2987 GCA_964556455.1 uncultured Planctomycetia bacterium
TCGACTGGTCTCAATCTTTTCAATAAATCTTAAGAAAAAATTTTCGTGTATTTCACCAGAGGACATCGACTTCTCCTTATCAATAGGAAAGGATTCGGGGGGACGGCCACATACGATCCATGCGCATCCCCCCGAGTTGTCCGCTTTTACTTCAGAACCGGTTCCGAAATGATTAATCCGACCTCTTTCCAAAACTTTGCAGCTCCGGGATGTACCGGACCGATATTTCCCGCCAACGGCGCCTTGCGGTTCAAGTTATTGCCTTTGAATGCCATGGTGACACTCTTTATGGCGCCGTCTGAATAGGCAAGGCGAGTAAATTCATAAACAACATCGTCCGGGACATCTTTTCTTGTGATGAAATAGCCGGCCAGCCCGAAAAATGTAACATCCCGATCTTCGCCCTTATACGTTCCGCCTTTTACCACAACTTTTTGATAGAACGGGTATTTATCCAGAAACCCACTTTTATCAAGCAGTGATGCGAAATCGACCAGGGTCATTTTCCGCTGGGCGGCAACTTGTTCTACCGACCCGGACGGAATCGAACCCATTCGATTAAAAACATCGATTTTGCCGTCCATAAGCAGGGTCGGATAATCTTTGTGGGGCAGCTTCCGCATGGTGGTAACCTTAGCCAGACCCGTATGCTCTAAGAATTCCAGCATACCGGCGGCGGCGCCGGAACCGGGGGCCCCGATGGCAAAAATCTTGCCCTTCACATCCCCTACCGTTCGAATGTTGGACTTGGCCAAGGCTACCGTATGCAACGCCATGACCTTGGTGGTAACGCCGATGGCCCGCCAGTCTTGCATCTTCTTTTTGAATGGCGCGAGTCCGTTCCAAGACTTATACATATCCGCCCCCGTGGCCATACCGAATTGCGCAACGCCCTGGCTCACCCGTCGGATGTTCTCAATGCCGCCACCGGATGTATTCGGTGTCACATTGATCAGGTTGGAATTATCATTGATGTACTTGGCGACCGGCGCACCTATCATATAATAAGACCCCCGTACGCCGCCCAATGGCATTTGGAGCATGGTTTTTGCCTGGGCTTCTCCGTAGAATGCCACTGATAAAGCAATTAAAGAAATCACCAACAATACTGTTTTACCCGATGTTTTCATAATCGCACCTCCTGTTTTTTTGATTTCGAATATTCCGTCCGCCAGTGGCGAGACGTTTTATAACGTTGACAAATAATATTCTTTCCTACTGTCCGGAAAATATCACCTCCTTTCTATATATTTGGGCTTTTCTTTGACGAAGCAGAGAATTACACAGCACAGGAGAGATAGCAGGACCAAGCTGTCCCAGGCATACGAGAAATTTCCGGAACGATCCACGATGTACCCGAAACCGGGGGACGCCAGGACCGCTCCGAAGAAAAAAAAAGACTGTCCAAGACCCGTGGCGCTTCCGGTCAGATCGGTCCCCGCACACTCACCCAACAGCGTTAGTCCAACGCCTTGATACCCCACGGCGGTGAAACCCAAACAGCCGGCGATCACAAAGACAACCCAAATCGGCGTCAACGGTCCCAGGCGTCCAAGAATAAAAAAGCCGCCCATGGCAATCATGCCGATCAGGGAATAGATCCATTTCCGCCTGCCGTTGAAAATCCGATCACTCAACAGCCCCCACAGGACCCTTCCGGCAGCACCGAACCCTTGGGCAACGGCAAATAAAAAACTGGAAACGACCAGATCCAATTTCAGCACTCTCTGCAGGAATAGGATTAGATAGGTCAAAAATGCCATCTGAACGCCGACCCTAAAAAAACCCTCAGCAGAAAGCAATAATATGTTTCGGTCCGAAACGACCCTTTTCAATTTCTTAACCCACGGGGCGATCCCTAAAAATGGATCACCGGACGGTTTTTCTCTGAAAAAAATAAAGATAATGAGGGCTGCCCCCAGCACCATCAGTCCGGAAATAGACAATGCCCATCGCCAGCTTAATGCAAGCGCCACCGGCGGGAGAATCATTCCCGCCAGAAATCCGCCCCCATTGATCCCCGTTTGCTTAAACCCCATGGCCGTCGCCCGGATGTCGGCATCAAACCAATACATGACGGCTTTGTTGCTGGATGGGGACACAACGCTGTAACCGATTCCGGCAATGACAAACAACACCATCATCCCCTCGAAAATCGATATCCACGCCGCCGCCATCAGAGACCCGCTCAGCAGCAATGTTCCGGAAATGATCATTTTTCGAACGCCGAACAGATCGACGGTCCAACCGGCGATAGCAGAGGTAAGGCCGACGCCGAAAAAAAAAGAAGCAGATAAGATGCCCACTTCCGTATGATTCAAACCCGCCTCGCTTTTGATTAACGGAAGCAGCAGGGAAACGCTGAAAAGGCCGACTGCGGCCAAAACATGTATCGTAAACAGCATCGAAAGGATAACCCATCGATTCTGGCCCACAGCCACTCGATTTGAACCCAAAGAGATCATCGTCCATTACCCGTTTTACGCCATTGGCTCATCAAACCCGCTATACTGCTATGCTGCTCGAAATTAATGATCTGTTCGGCGACCGTTTTTGACTTTTCTTCACCCAAAAGAGCAGGGCAATTATCGTAAAACTTTTTTAAAAGCTCATTTCTGCTGATGGGATGATCGGCATCGCCTCTTACCTGATCGATGCGATGTTCAATAATTGTTCCATCGTTTAGGATCACGCCAATGGCGCCGGGCATATCCTTGACGGTGAACGACGGTTCGACTTCATAGGTTACTTTTTCCATAAGCGCCCGGATATCCGGATCCTGGAAAGCCCTTGCGGAAAACTCGGAAAAACCCGCCTTCCCCTTAACAAACATAACCGATACGGCGTAGGGCAGACTGAACTTCATGTCATAATCCGTTACGGGGGAAAGCTTCTTTTCCCAGGGGTTACAAATAATGTTGGCCGCACCTTCGGAAACTCCGCAGATTATTTTCTGAATCATCCCGGGATCTATCTTCTGCTCCTCT
>CAZKWI010000148.1:0-2916 GCA_964556455.1 uncultured Planctomycetia bacterium
AAATTAGCTTCAGAAGTGTCCCCTCAGTATTCCCGGAAGGGATATTTCTGAAGGTAATTTTGAAAATGTCCCAAGGATGTCTATTAGACGATTATATCGAATGCACAAGAAATTCCGTCATCACTACTGTGTCTTCGGTGCATAGGATTTGTGATATTGTCTTATCGAAATGGATATTCGCCTCGGGGCCGAATTCATCATCCCCCTTCCAGAGTGTGATGAGCACCGGTACGCCTTCGAACGGCTCTATGGCTATCCCGAGATCTCCCACCTGGACCCTCTTTGCGCAAAAACGCTCAGTAAGGCCCAATATGGCCTCCGGGTGGGAGCCATATTTCCGCATGACCACGTTTATTGTCCGTTTCTTGAATGTAGGGTAATAACCGGCACCGCCTTCGAGCTCTTTAAAGCTTATCCACTCTCCGGCAGGTGCGGGCAGGATCTTCAGTTCGAGCTTTTTTATAAGGTAGTGCAATATAAGGATAGTAAGATGGTCTTTGGCCGGAACATTGCATGAGACCGAAAAAACCTCTTTCTTCGCCGTATCTATATTGTAGGTATCGGAGAGGAACTTTATCGAGCAGGCCTTATCTTCACTCAGCTCTGAGATCTCTCTCCATGCCTTATCTAACGCCGGGGCATATCCCATCAAACACTCTTTGTCTAATCCGCCCTTCTCTCTATGCTGTCTAACTCCTTTTGCGTGGTGGGATACTCGGGAATCTCAGGCATCGCGGGCCACTCCTCTTCCTCGGGCTCAGGCTCCGGTTCAGGCTCCAGCTCAGGCTCTGGCTCCGGTTCAGGTGCCGGTGCCGGCGGTGAAGGTGGAGGTGGATTCAGCATAGGACATTCGCTATCATCGTGGGTGTAACTATAGCACTCATGACAACTATAGCAGCCGCTGAGAAACACTGAAAAAACGAACACCACTAAAAGAATGATACATAAATGCGCTCTCTTCATAAAAATCTCCTTTCTTATCTGAATACCTGCCGTTTTGATAACGGCTTTCATCAATTTTACCACCGAATATTTAAATTTACAAGCCATAAAAAATACTTGACACGTTCTTTATTATAAGGTATAATTCCTACTATCTTAGTATGTTTAGTAGGAAATATATCTGGAAGGTTAGCACGAGGTTACGATGAATCTCTCGACGAGAGTCCGATATAGCGCAAGGTTAATGTTAGAGCTTGCCCTTAATTATGGCAACGGGCCCATGCTATTAAAAGAGATCGCGAAGAGGCAGGATATATCTTTAGGTTATCTTGAACACCTTCTGCCGCCTCTTAAAACAGCGGGGCTTGTAAATTCAACACGCGGCGCACGCGGCGGATACTCTTTATCAAAAAAGCCATCTCAGATAACTCTTAAGGATATTACCCAGGCAATGGAAGGCACTCTTTCATTGGTCAAATGCATAGATGAACCCGCTACATGCAGCCGGGTCAGTAGCTGCGTAACAAGAGATGTATGGTCTGAGTTAGAGGAAAATATATCTAATACACTGGAGGCCATAACCCTGGAAGAGCTGGTAAGAAGACAGAAGAAAAAGACTGATAATTCCATAGCATACAATATATAAATGTACGGAAAGGAGCAGTAGATGGCAAATATAGCAAAAGATGTAACAAAATTGATCGGCAACACCCCGCTTGTGAGATTAAATAGGGTAACATCGGGCCTGAATGCGGAGATCGTGGGAAAACTCGAATACTTCAATCCCCTATCCAGCGTAAAGGACAGGATAGGCGTGGCAATGATAGAGGATGCCGAGAAAAAAGGACTGATAAATAAAGATACCTTGATCATAGAGCCCACAAGCGGCAACACAGGAATAGGTCTTGCTTTTGTATGCGCGGCAAAAGGCTACCGTTTGATGCTTACCATGCCCGACACCATGTCCAAGGAACGCAGGCAGCTCTTGGCCCTCATGGGCGCAGAGGTCGTTTTAACCCCGGGAGAGGAAGGTATGGCAGGAGCGGTCAAAAGGGCTGAGGAGACCGTTAAAAACGCGAACAAGCTGGTCAAGGGGGTAAAAAGCGCCTTCATGCCACAGCAATTCAAGAATCCTGCCAATCCCGAAATACATAGAAAGACGACCGCGGAAGAGATATGGAAAGATACTGATGGAAAAGTCGACATATTGATCAGCGGCGTGGGTACCGGCGGAACGATCACCGGGATAGCTGAAATGATAAAGAAGAGGAAGTCTGAATTCAAAGCAATAGCCGTAGAGCCGGTCGACTCGCCTGTTCTTTCAGGGGGAAAGCCCGGCCCTCATAAAATCCAGGGCATCGGAGCAGGATTTGTTCCTGCCGTTCTTAACAGGGACATTATAGATGAAGTCATAAAGGTCTCCAATGATAATGCGGCCGATCTCGCAAGAAGATTAGCTAAAGAAGAAGGGCTCTTCGCAGGCATATCGAGCGGCGCTGCAGTGTGGGCAGCGATAGAAGTGGCAAAGAGGCCGGAGAATAAAGGTAAGCTAATAGTAGCCATCCTCCCCGATACGGGAGAGAGGTACTTAAGCACCTGGCTGTTCTACCAGGAGTAACGAAGAGAGGCTGGTGGTCATCATGTTATGTATCATGCATATGGGGACAGGTTCCTTCCGCTTACGATCGCCTGGGTGGAACCTGTCCCCACTATGTGCACTGGTAATCGTAAATATTTTTTAACCTTTGGAGGTAAATAATGGCTAAGACGATAAGAGAGATAAACGAAAAGATAAGAAAAGGCAAGGTTGTAGTAGCGACCGCCGAAGAGATAATCGACATTGTCGAGAAGAAAGGCCTGAAGAAGGCAGCTGAGGAAGTGGACGTAGTTACGACAGGTACATTCGGCCCGATGTGTTCATCCGGTGCCTATTTCAATATAGGCCATTCTAAGCCCAAGATGAAGCTCGGCGGC
>CAZKWI010000149.1:0-2862 GCA_964556455.1 uncultured Planctomycetia bacterium
CTTAATCCGGAGGAGTGCTATTATGCTATCGCGTAAAAGTATTTGCATTACCTAAGAAAAAAGTTAAAATTTATTTCGGGATTACTCTAACGTATTTTCTCTTGCCTACCTGCAGCAGTACCTCTTTTTTAGATAATTCAAAATTCAGTTTTTTTACCACAGCGTTGTCAACCCTGACAGCGCCCTGATCGATCAGTCTTTTCGCCTGGCTTTTGGATGCTGCGCATCCGGACCGGACGATAAGGTCAACAAGGCCCAAAGAATCATCATGCCAGTCAAGGTGCATCTCTTCGGCGACTTCGAGAAAAGCCTCTTTTGAATCCTTCGCGGACCTAGTAACGTGTTTTTTGATAAAGTTATCCAGGGCCTCTTTTGCTTTCTTTCGGCCGGCATATTCTTCCGTGATCAGAAGCGCAAGCTTCTGTTTGGCCTCCTTGGGGTGTATATTCGCGTCGAGAGTTTCATCGGTAAGCAGAGTATAGTATTCCGGCATAAGTTCATCTGGTATGGACATGATCTTGCCGAATATGTCATCCGCCGGCTCATCTATGCCTATATAGTTCCCATACGATTTAGACATCTTCATGGAGCCGTCAAGGCCTACAAGAAGCGGCATCGTTATCACCACCTGCGGTTTACAGCCGTAACGCTCCTGTATGGTCCTTGCCATGAGCATATTGAACTTCTGGTCGGTGCCGCCAAGTTCGATATCGGCCTTCAATTCCACAGAATCATACGCCTGGAAGAGCGGATACAGGAACTCCAGGAAGCTTATATCCTGGCCGCCCTTGTAGCGCTTCTGAAAATCATCCCTCTCAAGGACCCTGGCCACGGTCTGCTTTGATGCAAGCTCCGCTATATCATAAGGGGTCATTTCGCCGAGCCAGTCTGAGTTGAAAACGACCTTCAGCTTCTTTCGGTCCAGTATCTTGGATACCTGCTTCACATAGGTCCTGGCATTGGCCTTTACCTCTTCTTTGGTGAGCCTGTTCCTTGCAGCGGACTGACCGCTTGGATCACCTATAAGGCCTGTAAAATCCCCTATAAGGAAAAGTATCTTATGGCCTAACTCCTGAAAATGCCTTAGCTTACGTAAAAGAACGGTATGGCCGAGATGTATATCCGGCGCAGATGGGTCAAACCCGGCTTTTACTATAAGCGGCTTCTTCTTCCTGAGCTTCGCTGTAAGCTCCTCTTCCTGGATGATCTCTACAGTTCCGCGCTTAATGAGGTCTAATTGTTTTTCCATATGCCGTTCCTCATTCTGTTATACGTTCTTAAGGCTTAACGCTATTCTCCTGTGCGACGGCTCGGCCTTTATGACACGGACCTTAACTTCCTCGTCTATCTTGTACTGCTCTTCCAGCTTACCATCGGAGGACAGTTCAACTTCGGATATGTGGACCAGGCCTTCAAGGTCAGACTCAAGTTCCACGAATATGCCGAAATTGGTTATATTCGTGATCTTGCCGTCGACTATGGCGTCCGGCTTATAGGTCTCCATTATCTTCTCCCACGGATCAGGGGTAAGCTGTTTGAGGCCGAGTGAGATCTTCCTCGCGTCTTTGTCGATGTCGAGTATCAGCGCCTCTATCTTCTGCCCTTTCTTAAGGACGTCTCTCGGATGCGCTATCCTCTTCACCCATGACATGTCCGAGACATGAATAAGGCCGTCTATGCCCTCTCCTATCTCTATGAACGCGCCGTAATCCGTAAGGTTCCTCACCTTGCCCTTTATCTTATCGCCCGTCTTAAAGAGCTCGTTAACCTTCTCCCAGGGGTCAGCTTCCAGCTGTTTTATGCCGAGCGCTATCTTCTGATTGTCCTTATCAAGCGACAGCACCACCACTTCAACAGCATCGCCTATAGCCAGAAGCTCGTTTGGGTGGCCGTATCTCTTGGACCATGAGAATTCTGATATATGGACCAGCCCTTCCACGCCCTTTTCAAGCTCAACGAACGCGCCATAAGGCATCAGATTGACAACCTTGCCTTTCAGCTTAGAGCCGATGGGAAACTTCATGTCTATATCCAGCCACGGGTTAGGGGTGTTCTGCTTCAGCCCCAGGGAAACCTTGACCTTCTCCCTGTCGATATCGAGTATCATCACCTCTATCTTATCGCCTATGGCAAGCATCTCGCTCGGGTGGCTTATCCTGCCCCAGCTCATGTCGGTTATATGGAGCAGCCCGTCCAATCCGCCCAGGTCAATAAACGCGCCGAAATCGGTGATATTCTTTATCACGCCTTCAACGACCTGCCCTTTTTCAAGGTCACCGAGCAGTTTAACTTTGCCCTCTTCCCTGCGCTGCATCATCGCGTCTTTACGCGATACGACTATATTCTTCCTGGGCCTGTTGATCTTCACTATCTTGAACTCAGTCTCTTTGTTCATCAGCTGATTGACATTGGCGGGGCCTCTCATGCCTGACAGCGAAGCCGGCAGGAACGCCTCCACGCCGATATCGGCCATGAAACCGCCTTTTACCTTGCGCGTGATCTTGCCGGTTATCATATCGCCTTCTTTACGCGTAGCGGCTATGCGCTCCCAGCCCTGCATCTTTTCGGCCTTGGCCTTTGACAATACGCACATCCCGTTCTCGTCCTCGATCTTTTCGAGAAAGACCTCGACTTCCTGTCCTTCCGTCGGGGGCTCATCACCCGGGAACTCATCCAGCGAGATTATGCCCTCTGATTTGTAGCCTATGTCTATTACCACCTCTTTTGGGCGGACCTCGATGACCTTGCCCTTGACTATCTGCCCCTGGCGGACGTTTGACAGCGCTTCCTGCTGGTATATATCCGCCATAGTAAGCTCTTTTTCGTCACCATTCAATTCCTTCTCTTCTCCTGTGTTGTTCT
>CAZKWI010000150.1:0-2826 GCA_964556455.1 uncultured Planctomycetia bacterium
GCGGACCAGGCCTTCAGTATAACGGCCAGCACAGGATACCACATACTGGACGTAGTGGTGGACGGGGTCTCTCAAGGCGCCATAGCGAGCTATACCTTTACTAACGTTACAGCCGACCACACGATAGAGGCTGAGTTCAACATGGATCCCATACTCAATCCAATAGGTAACCAGACAGGAACCAATATAGAGCCGTTTATCATAAGGCCAATCGAAGGCATAGATAATGAGGTGGAGGCGGAGACGCTCGAGATCTACGTCCTGGACAATGAGTCCAACCTGCCGGTTGCCTGGGCGGATATATACGGGGTTCTGCAATCTGACCCAGCCTATATTAAAGGTATGGTAAGATGGGCCGATCCCGTGCCCGGGAACTACACGGTAACCGTCAGGCTGAAAGACGCCACAGGCGGAGAGGATTCAGAGACCATTACCATAACTATCACAGAAGACAACAGGCCTCCTGTGATAAACCCCGTAGGAGACCAGACAGGAAGATCGGATCAGACCTTCTTCATAGCGCCCATAGAGGTGATAGATTTTGACGATGACATGATCACCTACTTCAGGAGCGATGACTTCCCTGTGCCCTGGGAGGATATATGGGTGGAATTTGTGGACCAGGCGGGTTATCTCAAAGGTCAGGTGAGGTGGGACAACCCGATACCGGGTAACTACACGGTTACCTTCACAGCAAGGGATGAGCACGGCGCAGAAGATACCGAGACCATCACCGTAACCATAGCCGATATAAACAGGCCTCCGGTAATTAATCCGATAGGAGACCAGACCGGAAGGTCGGATGAGACATTCATGATAAGGCCTATAGAGGTGATAGACCTCGACAATGATAACATCATTGAATTCACAGCCACAGGCTTCCCGGTCCCGTTTACTAACATATGGAATGAGACAGAAGATCTACCCGGTTCCTACAAGGGATTCATCAGGTGGGCAAGTCCGCAGGCAGGTACCCATACAGTTACATTCACGGCAAAAGACGAACACGATGCCACTGATACAGAGACCATCACCATAACGATACAGGATATCAACAGGTCACCCGTACTCAACCTGATAGGCAACCAGACAGGTACATCCGACGAGATATTCACAATAAGGCCCATAACAGCGGATGACCCTGACGGGGATACGGTGGTAATGAGCGCAACAGGCTTCCCTGTGCCGTTCGATGACATCTGGAGCGATCTCGGGTCCACCCCCGGTTCTCTGGTGGGTATGATCAGGTGGTTCAATCCCCCGGCAGATACCTACAATGTTACCTTTACCGTAAACGACGGGAGGGGAGGAGTGGCAGAAGAGACCATAAGGATAGAAATCACCCAGGCGGGCAACCATCCGCCCGTACTATGGGAGGTGGGCCCCCAGTGGGGACTTGAGGGAGGCTTGATCAAGATCAGGGTAATGGCCTCAGACATAGATGGAGACGACATCGTCATAACCGAGGTAGGCCTACCAACAGGCTTCGAGCTTATACCATACGACATCCACGACAAGACCGGTCTTTCCCCGGGATACGTGGAATACAGGATAAGGGCACCCTACACAGAGACAAGGCAGGGCTCATACGAGGTCTACCTGAGGGCCACAGATGTACACGGTGCCATTGATGAGGAGACAATAACCATAACGATAGATCTTCCGGTAGACGCCCCCATACTCGAGATGTTCGAGCTCGACACATACTATGACTTCCTGGCCGACACCATACCGGATGACGCAGAAGTCATATTCCAGGCCCATGCTAATGCCGCAAGCTACAAGATAGTCCCATACTACGGGCCCACACTGGGAGAAGGGCCTGAGCGTGACATCCCCAATGATGAGATATTGGTGATGTCGAACGGCACCTTGAGTTATACCTGGGTGGACTACCAGACCGGCTATCCGGAGAAGGTAATCGGTATTTCCATGAGATACGTAAACGCTGCAGGCAATCCGAGCGATAAATCCCTCAAGAGGTATATGCCCATACCCCAGACCGTCATATACGGGAGGGTGACAGACGCCTCCGGTAACCCCATACCTGATGTACAGATTCACACAGACCAGGTGAAGAACTCCACCGGTGAGATTGCAGATTGCAGCAACTACTTCACAGACAGAGACGGCTACTACTTTATCAGGTATATGAAGTATGACCTGGGAGACGGCGACCCGGGAAAAACAGTTATAAAGGTATACAAAGACGGCTACCAGCCCAATCTGGGCAACGAGGTAACCCTCACTCAGGATGAGCAGGTGGAGAGGAAGGACATAACCTTAACGCAATAAGAGTTGAGAAAGAAGTTGATACCGATGAAAGAGAATAACGCAAACGATCAAAAAGCAAGACTTATCGCCATGATACACAGGGGCGAGATGGATTTGATAGATCGAATAGGCAAGGACGCCCTCTTTACAACGGGAAATAAGCTATCCCGCGCAGAGGTAGTCTCTGCTATCTTGAGCGCCGTAGCGCAACTGGGAATCAACGGCAAGAATATACAGTCAGAAGAAGAGTTACGTGAATATATAGGTAGAGTGATAGAAAACGAAACCAGAACTGAGAAGAGAAACGGAGGAAAATAAAATGGCTGCGAGCAAACTGTGTTCAAGGATTTCGGTATTCGTAGTAGCATCCTCACTGTTTTTATGGGCAGGCGAAGCATTTTCTCTTAGGAGTGACATAAGGCTTGATACTGATGTAGCCGGCGCTGCAGTCTCTTGGGAATCTCAGATCAGCTCTGATGAAAATGGCCATGTATATGCTGTCTGGAGTGATTCGCGCAATGCGGGATATGATATATACTTCAACTATTCCTC
>CAZKWI010000151.1:0-2807 GCA_964556455.1 uncultured Planctomycetia bacterium
GCTTAATGTGCCAACGACTTTATCTTTCTCAATAAGCGGGACACAGATCATAGATCTAAATTTCCCGGCCTTATCGAAGGGGTCATGCCTGTATTTCGTATCTTTTAGGAGATTATCCACCATGACAGGTGTAGCCTCTTTAACCGCATCCACGACCGCGTATGCCTCGTTCATCCTTACGTCTTTTTTTAAAGAGGTTATTTTGGAATTCAGGCCATGTGCGGCTCTTAAGACCAATCTGTTCTCTTCTATGCCCTCTACCAGGCGAAGCGTGCACACCTCGGCCTTCATTACTTCGGCGACCTTTGCCGTGACAAGGTCCAGGATCTCCTGTAAATCCATTGTAGAGGTAAGACAGCGACTGATCTCAAAAAGACCCACAAATTCTTTGGCATCTTTTTTGAGGATGCTTCTTAATTCCTTGATATAGCTTTCGCTTGACTTAGGACTTTTTTTTCCTAGCCTTGAGCTTAACCTTTTTCTTAGCTTTGGCAGTTTTCTTTTTCTTCTTCTTAGGCGCATGTTTAGACTGCTTCTCCTTTACCTTGAGCTTAGGGGCGTCGCCCCATAACCTCTCTAAATTATAAAAATTGCGGGTCTCCTTGTCGAATATATGAATAACGACATCCCCGCAATCCAGTAATACCCACTTGCTCTCAGGTGTACCCTCAGCATGCCCAACCCGAGATTTATGTTGCTCAAGCACATTTTTTATATGGCTTGAGATCGTAACCATCCTGGTGCTAGAGGAAGCGCTGCATATCACAAAAAAATCTGAAAAGCTGCACAGCCCCCTCACATCAAGCACAAAAATGTCTTCGGCCTTTTTGTTCTCGGCCTCCCTGGCGACTAAAATCGCTTTCGCTCTGGGGTCTATGAGACTTCCTCCTTGTTGAAAAATCTAAAGCTCAAGTTATAAATACTTCGCTTACGCCTTCTTCTGAATCCTGAACATGGATGTACCGCAATCCGGGCACTTACCCTTCATGGCGCTACGACCATTCTTCATGGTTACTTCTTTTGCATCTTTCATTTCTTTCTTACCTTTGCACTTTATGCAATATGCCTCCATTACTACACCTCCCTTTCGATTTTGTTTAATAGGATATCAGGATAACCGCAAGCTGTCAAGCGAATTTCCTCGCAATACCCCATCTTATCCTATTAACTCTTGTACAATCCCTTCTCTTTAATATACCTGATAATTCCGTTTGGTACAAATTTATTTACATCTTCCCCTTTTTTGATTTTTTTCCTGATATCTGAAGAAGATATAGCCATATCGGGTATCTTCATAGTTAAAACACCTTGGGGGACATCTCCCATAGGGAAGCTCGGCCTGTTGGCTACAACAAAACGGCATAACTTCAAGACTTCATCTATATTCTTCCACGCATTTAACTCTGAAAGGGAGTCTGAGCCTGTAATAAAGAAGATCTCTGAGTCTTCACCATGCTTAAGCCCAAGCGCCTTCAGCGTGTCAATCGAGTAAGACTCGCCCTTTCTTTTTATCTCCATGTCTGAAAGCTCAAACTCAGGCTTGCCCGCTATCGCGATCTTAACCATCTCGTACCTTATCTCAGGCGAAACAATATCGGGTGTCTTTTTGTGGGGAGGGATATAAGCTGGCATAAAGATCACCTTATCGAGCTTTAATCTTTCCCTTGCAAGCTCAGCTAATCTTAAGTGGGCGTTGTGAATGGGATTGAACGTGCCGCCCAGTATGCCTATACGCATAGATTATTATTTCCGAATCTGTCCCTTGCCGATAACAATATACTTGTATGTAGTAAGTTCACGAAGCGCCATGGGTCCTCTGGCGTGAAGCCTGTCAGTCGATATACCCATCTCAGCGCCCATACCGAATTCCCCGCCGTCTGTAAAGCGTGTAGAGGCATTTACATAGACCGCTGCTGAATCCACCTCACGTAAAAATCTGGCGGCATTAACCTTATTCTGTGTTATTATCGCATCCGAATGCTGAGACCCGTACTTCTTTATGTGGTCCATTGCCTCATCGATACTTTTGACGACCTTGACTGAAAGGATAAGATCCAGGTATTCGGTATACCAGTCTTTCTCATTTGCAAGCTTCATCCCCTTTACTATCTTACGGCTTAGTTTACACCCGCGTAACTCAACCCCGCAGAAATTAAACTCATCCGCCAATAAAGGCAGTAAGCGCCTTGCAACATCCTTGTGCACGAGAAGCGTCTCCATGGCATTGCACACACCGGGCCTCTGTGTCTTGGCATTTATGGTTATTCTGTGAGCCATTTTCAAATCAGCATCTTTATCTACATAGACATGACAGACACCCTTATAGTGCTTAATAACTGGTATCCTGGAGGTCCTTGCCACTTCTCTGATGAGTGCCTCTCCGCCCCTGGGTATAACAACATCTATATATTTGTCCTGTTTCAAAAGTTCCCTGACGGCAGCATGCGAAGTATCCCTGATAATATTTATGCCACCACTTCGCACACCATACTTCCGCAAGGAATTATTCAGTACATCAAAAATGGCCACGTTGGAATTTACCGCATCTCCGCCGCCGCGCAGTATAAGACCATTACCTGATTTTAAGCATAGCCCCACGCAGTCAGATGTCACATTGGGCCTGGCTTCATAAATAATCGCTATTACACCTATAGGAACCAGCATCTTGCCTATCAAAAGACCGTTGGGCCTCTTTATAGTCTCGGTAACCATGCCGACAGGGTCTTCTAAGGCGGTAATATCTTTCAAAGACTTGGCCATAGCCTTTATTCTCTTATCCGAGAGGGCAAGCCTGTCGATAAAACTTT
>CAZKWI010000152.1:0-2540 GCA_964556455.1 uncultured Planctomycetia bacterium
AAGGGTGTGACCTTCGCAGTCACCGATGGGACCCACACCACAACAGAGTCCATCGAGATATGCACCGCTTTCATAGAAGAAGAGGCCCTGGCCCTGGACGGTTATAACGTAGGGGACACAGTGGCCATAGACGGGAACAGGGTCGTGTGGGAAGGAGAGACCACCGGCGACGGGGTAACGGACATATACATATCCGATCTTTCAACAGACCAAATAACACAGCTGACCAACACTGCTGAAGTAGAGGATTATCCGGATATCTCCGGAGATAAAGTGGTGTGGAGGTATATGGGGTCGCCCAAACATATCTATGCGCGTGATCTCTCGACAACTGACGGACCGATCGATGTATACCAAATTCAATATACTTTGAATAGACCCGCCATCCACGGGGACTGGGTCGCGTGGTCTGTAGGCACCAGTATCAATATGTATAATACAGCCATAGATTCAACAAGGATCCGTGTGACAGACTTCAGGGGGGGCACAAGGGAAGTATACAATGATCCCTCTGTATATAACGGAAAGGTCGTCTGGGGGGCCACCAACAGTTATGACAGCAGTGTGGCTGTGTTTTATTTGAGCGATGTAGGGACAGGCAGAGGACACGCAGAGATAGACAATGAAGAGCACAAGGGTCTTATTTACGGTGACAGAGTGGCCTGGATAGAGAGAGACGATATCTGTATATACGATATCCCGTCAGCGCGGACATCCCGTATGGCCGGTGACGGCTCAGGTATGTCCGCCACAGCTATTTACGGAGACAGTCTGGTGGGGCTGGATGAAGCCGCAGGCGCGAATAAGGGCGTTGTCATGTATATCATACCGTCAAAAACGAGATTTCGCGTGAACGCTGATGCCTCAAGCGACAATCTCTCTGCAGATATACACGGGGACAGGATCACCTGGATAAGCGAGCCAAGCAGTGGAAGTAAGGAGATCCGCGTAGCCAGGATACTCTTCGCTCCTGCGATAACATCAGCAGCCCCCACCACGATAGGCATAGGTGATTTTATCACCATAGAGGGAACAAACTTCGGCCATATTAAATACGATGACTCAAGGGTCACTTTCGCAGGCGGCGTGGAAAGCTCGGATATAAGAGAGTGGACGGATACGCGTATTGTATGCCGTGTGCCGGCCGGTGCCCTGACAGGCGAGCTGAAGGTGATAACATTGGGCGGCGAGACTAGCGGCTTGCCGATAACAATAACTGTATCCAGCAATTCTCCTATATTGGAACCTGTAGGCAACAAGAGCGGAAACGAAGGAGAAAATATCGCTTTCACATTGGTCGCTTCGGATCCCAATAACGATCCTCTCACATTTTCCGCCTCCAACCTGCCGGCCGGCTCAAGCTTCGACAGCACAAGTGCCACATTCACCTGGACTGCAGACCATAATGATGCGGGCGATTATGCCGATATCCATTTTGAGGTGACAGACGGGACGAATGTTGACTCAGAGGATATAACGATCTCGGTCGCTGATAAGCTGGCCGAGCTTGTAGTGAACAGCGGCTCAGGGGACGGTGTCTATGATATAGGCACCACTGTGACGGTGAACGCTGATAGCGAGCCTGTGGGTTACCATTTTACTGAGTGGTCGGGCGACGTAATCAACTTAAACATATCCGGCAGGACTAGAGCGGATATTACTATGTTGTCGGACGCGACCATTACGGCCAATTATGCGATCACCGAATACACCTTAACAATGAAATTGGAGAACGGCACGGTCATAAAAAATCCTGACCGGTCGAGATTTGAGCATGGAGAAACAGTCGAGCTTACAGCAGTTCCTGACGCAGACTGCAATTTCGTGGAGTGGGGAGGCATCAGCTCAGGCACGACCAATCCCGCGACCATCACCATGGACGGCAATAAGACCGTGACTCCGCTATTCCTTAAGGACTTGAGCGTCACTCCAAGCCTGGATATCGGTGTGGCAACTAAGGAGATCACATTCGAAGTGAAGTCGAACCATCCTGACTACCGCAGCGCGGAATTATTGTATGATATATCATTCGGGGACGGTTCGACCGACAGCGGCAGTTCCAATAGCGGGGCGATGAATTTCACTCATACTTACGCGCATCCGGCTGCCTGCATAGTCACTGCAACAGTGAGCGGCGCAGGGGTGGATGACATGACGGCAAGCATAAGCTACGAGGTCAAGCCAAAAGGCGTGGAGATGATATGGGTCGCGGATACCTATAATAACAAAGTGGTTATACTTGACCAGAACGGTACAGTGCTTTCAAAGATAGAAGGATTCAACAGACCCTCTGGAGTTTCAGTCGACTCAGACGGTTCCTGCTGGGTCGCGGATACTTATAATAATCAGGTGGTTAAACTGAACCCCGATGGCACAACAGCCACAGATGTCGGAGGCAACCCTATAAGAATGAGCGGGTTCAGCAGTCCACGTTCAGTTTCGGTCAATACACAAGACGGTTCCTGCTGGGTCGCGGATACGGAGATCGGAATGGAGGTAGTCAGAACTCCAGTAGGCCAGATAGAGAGAGTATCACGAGG
>CAZKWI010000152.1:2550-2791 GCA_964556455.1 uncultured Planctomycetia bacterium
TACTAAGACGGTTCCTGCTGGGTCGCGGACTCGGGAGGTGATGAGGTGGTTAAGCTCAACCCGGATGGCACAACAGCCACAGATGCAGGAGGCAACCCCATAAGGGTGGGCGGTTTTGATGAGCCTTCGTCGGTTTCGGTCGTTCCCACGGACGGTTCCTGCTGGGTGGCGGACCTTCATAATAGCAAGCTGGTTAAGATAAATGACGAGTGCGCAGAGTAGGCAAATACAGAAGGCACCC
>CAZKWI010000153.1:0-2776 GCA_964556455.1 uncultured Planctomycetia bacterium
GGTCACACCCTTATAAACGCCTTTGTCGCTTGAAGACGGCAACCACGAGAAACTCTGTGTGCCGGGATCGAACGTCGCGCCGAAAGGAAGAGTAGTGTCATTCACCGAATACATAAGATCCACCGGAGGCTCGTCCTTATCAGTGGCCTTCACGGTGAACTCGAGCTCCCTGCCTATCACCGCCAATTTATTCGGTATCTTAAGATCCGGCGGATCGTTTATATTATCTACGTTCACAGTTACAGACCTTGATATTTCATCTCCCTGGGTAGTGAATATGGTCAACGTAAGCTCACCCTCTCCTTCCAGGCACATTGTCGTATCCCAGAGTCCTCCGTTCTCGGACGGGACAAGCGAGCCTTCCGTATCTACGGGTGTCGTAACAATGTTTGGTGTTATCTCAACAACGTTGTCAGGATCGTCTTTTGGCACATAAACGAGCTTGTATCCGCTAAAGATGCCTTCGATATACGCAACCCCTCTTATATCCACTTCGCCGCGGACAAACTCTCCCCTCATCGGATTGGTGATGAAGTCCGCGCATTCAGAGGTCCCTTTGAACTCTATCTCCGGATCTCCGAAAAGATTTATGGAATAATAACACCATCTCATCTTGCCGCTGTTCACCCGATGCGCAAGGTCTTCTTTGGCGTCCTGATGCATCTTGCCGATGCCTCGTATACCTTCACCGAATAAGGCGTCCCAGAATTCACGGTTGTATCGGTTAGACGCACCGTCTGTGCTGAAACCGACGCCCCATCCGTAGCGCGAATTCATGATAGCCGCGAAGGCCCCGCATTCTGTTGTCGTGGCCACCTCAGCATAGCAGTCGAGGACATCAAAGGCCCCGCTCAGACAGCCCTGTGAATAGGCGAAGAAATGGTCTGAATTGGTAAACTCTGAAAAACGGGATGTATCGTGTTTCATATTATACTGAATAGAGGCATGCCCTAAATGGTTCAGTATATGCACGCCTGAATTTATTATGCCTATCACGTCATCCATGTCCCACGAGGCGTCTTTTTCATACAGTGTGCTGCGAGCAAATTCATATAAAGAACTTGCGTTCTCGAAACCTGCTGTGGTCTGACCGTGCCTGCCCGAACCGGTGCGTATAAGCTCAAGCGACTCTTTGGCATATTCTGCCACTCCGCCGAACCCCAGGTGCTCGCCCACTATATAGTTATTTCTCAAATACGGGGAATTGCTCCTGTCGTAGGTCAGGGTCTTTCTCACAAAATTTGAGACCTCTTCGGCGGTCTTCACTGCCGCGCGGCCCACATAGACTTCCGCAAACACGTCAGGGTAGTCCTCAGGCTCTCCGTACATGCCGTCACCGTTTCTGTCGAAATCGCCGTCAAGGCATGCGTAGTATAGATCTGCGGGTATCGGCGTTCCGCCGTTCTCGTATAGCGTCCTCACCGGGATCACATCCCTGTCTCCTGCAAGCAGCACAAATTCGGTGTCGTAGGTCCTGTAGTAATCCCTGATACAGCTGCGTATCTTCTCCTGCAGGTCAACTCCCGCATAAGTGGCGTCTATATGTTCAGTAGTAACGATAGTGGCGTTCAGGCCCTTTTCGTGCTTCGACTGGATAAGGTCCTGGAAGGTATATTCGCCCGTGGAGTTGGCAAGCTCCTCGTTCGTTATGATGATATATTGAAATAGGCTCATCGGGTCGAACGAGCTGGCCCCAAGGTTCTGCTCTGCCCTGGTGTAGGTATTCACAGTACCGGGGTTATCAATGAATGAACTTATCTCTTGGGCGGCCTTTAACTTCGGCCTGATGCGGACATCTGCACTGGCGGCGCTGGTGCTGCTGGCCCCTGTCAATGAAGCCGTGGAAGTGGAACGGGTATCCACTGTAACAGAAAGCTCGGTGTAATAAGCCACTCTTCGCGATGCGGGGTAATAGACTACTGGAAAGAGATTGACAAAAAGTATAGTATAGCCGTGTTTTTTCTGTATAAAGACATCTCCGCAGGGGTATGCGGGATACGGGTCATCGCTGCCATATATAACGGGGTCGGGTGGTGTAAAAACCACTTCTTCTGTCTCTTCATCATCTAACTTAACGGGCTGCTGGGCAGGCTCTATCAAGTGCTCTCCCGGTATCTCCATAATGCTCCCGCGCTCTATCCTTACCTGGGATGCCTCGAATTCATATGGTATAAGTAGCTTTACAGGTTTGCATGGGGTAAGTGGTGAGCCCGGCTCATCGACCCATTGGTCGAGCCCGGGCATATTGATCCTGACATATCCATCTATTGATGGCACTGCTTCAGGAGAATCAAAAAGCGCCTCGTGGGTCACAGGGGCTTCTTGAGCCTGTTCATCACGGCGTCCTCTTCTGGTCCTGCCGGCTCCTACAGATGATGCGCCGATGAGGGCGGCATCATCGTCTCTTTCTTCAGTGCCCAAAGAGATGGAGAGGACATTGTCCTCAGTCCTCCACCTACTCTCACCCAGTATATTCGCATTATCGGTCGTATCATCTGATGCGTAAGCTATATATGCAAATATATATGCCCCTAATATGCATATGCTCAATGATCTTAATATCTTTCGAGCGTTCATATCAGCCCCTGTCCGCTTTTGTCGGACCATTATTCTTTTGTTCTCTCCAGATTGGTCCTTATGGCCTGTATTATTCGCTCGTGAAGCTCATCCCTGGAATGTATCCCTCTGCCCGACATGGGAAATTCCGCCATGACGTCTATGAGGGCCGCTATGACCTCTGTACGGGAGAGTTTCCTCCCCGTGGAAAAGAGGGCGT
>CAZKWI010000154.1:0-2775 GCA_964556455.1 uncultured Planctomycetia bacterium
CATCGATATCCAGTCCGGCGGTACCATCGAAGCCGACGGCAACGGGTTTGCGGGGGATACCGGCCCGGGCTCGCCCACCGGCGGTGTTAATAATAACGGCGGCTCCCACGGCGGCAGAGGAGCAGACTATAATCATGACGGAGGCGTAGGCCCAACCTATGGCTCTCTGACAAATCCCACGAGCTTAGGAAGTGGAGGCGGCATCTACGCCGGCGGCGGGGCTATTATCATCTCCTCGAGCGGCACAGTAACGGTTGGCGGAATTCTTTCTGCCGACGGCGTCGGCAATGATGCTGCGGGCGCCGGCGGTTCGATCAATATCACCGCTTTGACCCTTGCCGGGTCAGGGACTATCAGGGCAAACGGGGGAGTTGCTGACAGTTCTGCTTGGGCCAGTGGCGGAGGAGGCCGTATCAGCTTAAATGGTGTTACGACCGACAGCTTCACCGGGGCCCTCCAGGCAAATGGTGGTGATACACCCGATACGGTTAGAGGCTTTGCCGGCACTATATACCTTAATTCCGCGAAACGCACCGGCACCTGGACCGTTGCCAACGGCCAGACCTACCGGCTCGGCACCGATGATGACGCAACAGCCTATACCTTTAACGATATTGTTATTCAGAGCGGCGGGGCCCTTGAGATCGACGGAAACCCGAGCCTGAACTCTGACGCCGGCGGCGCGGCAGAGCTGATTGTCGCAAACCTTGACGTGCAGGCAGGGGGCGCATTAAAAGCAGATGGCCTGGGTTTCCCTATGTGGGGAGGTTCCGGAGGGACCTCTACTACTTATGACGGTGGCAGTTACGGCGGCGCAGGCGGGGACTATGACTCTGACGGGACAATAGGCTCTACCTACGGCTCTTTAACCAATCCGGTGAACCTGGGAAGCGGAGGCAGCCAGTTTGGCAGCGGCGGAGCTGTTATTATCTCCGCAAGCGGCACGGTAACGGTGGACGGCACGCTTTCCGCTGACGGCGCCGGCACGAACATGGACGCAGGTTACTATTATGGCACCGGCAGCGGCGGCTCGGTCAATATTACCACACCAATCCTTGCCGGCTCAGGGACCATCAGGGCAAATGGGGGAACTGCTACCAGTTATGGCGCAGGCGGCGGTGGCCGATGCGCTCTCTATTACACGACCTCGTACTCTATTACGCCGGTTGCTACCGGAGGCGCAGCCAGCCCCGGCTCGGGCTACCCCGGCGCCGCAGGCACCGTGTACATTCAGGGTAATGACTCAGTTACGTTCGTGTGGGACGGCTCCACTTCCACTGACTGGCACGATTATACGAACTGGGACGTAGATGCCGTTCCCGGCGCAAATGCAACGGTAAGGATAGACAATGATGCTGCCCGGCACTGTGAAATATCCGAGATAGCAGTTACGGTAGCGGCCCTTGAGATAGAGTCAAGCCGCACCCTGACCTGTTCTTCGCAGAATGTTACTGTAACCGGCGCTATAGTCAATGCCGGCACACTCGTACTCGATACAATGACCCTGGACAATAATAGCCAGACCCTTTCCAACACCGGCACAGTGCAGGTTATGACCGGCGTTACGATAGACAATATGACCGCTGATCCGAACACAGGCACTTTCGAATACATCGGCGCAAGCGGCTCAAGCACGATCAGCATACTGGACTTAGGCACAACCGACTACTTCAACCTTACCATAAACGGCGCTGCGGCGGAGACGTTCCGGGGGCAGGATACAAAGACGCTGACCTGCGCGGGTAATCTCACGCTCACCGAGGGCATATTCGACAACGCGACCTATGACGAGGCGATCACCGTCACCGGGAACATCACGATGGACAATACGCAGACTGACATGGGCGACGGGACGTGGAATATCACCGGCGGCACGTTCGATATTGCGGATGTTACTACGCTCAACCGCGGCACATCCACTCTACAACTAAACGGCACATGTACCCTGGTAGGTAATTCCTCATCAAGTGCGAGCCTCTATTCTGTAACGGTAGCATCGGCCGCATCCGTGACAACGACTGCCCTTACTTATCTGGATAACGGAACCTTAGATGTATCGGGAACACTTACAGTAAACTCAGGTGTAACTATTAATTTGGAACGAGGTACAAACTGCGATATTCAGGCCGGAGGCGATATTACCGGACAGGGAACTTTATATTTCCCTTCTATGAATGGCGCATCTGATGGCTTGACCACGCTTGCCGGTAGCCTTACCATAGATAACGTGCTAATTTATTACCCCTACTACTCAACATTTGCACCCGGCACATGGGATGTAGCGCAGGTCAAGTTTACTAATGGTGCTTCTAACGCAAGCTGGAGGCCGTCGAGCGGCACGTATACGTTTACAGGAAATCTGGAATTTGAATCAACCGGCGGCGGTAATTTTGCCATAGAGAACAACACAAATGGCGCCGACTTTGTTGTCCAGGGTAATTTGGTATTTGACCTGGACAGCACGGGCAATATAAACATCTCAAACTCCGGCCAGGCCGCGAACTGGACTATTCAGGGCGACGTGGTTGATGAAGATACGGGTGACGGCTCGATTTCCTGGACCAAAGGCACCGGCACGATCACGCTCTCGGGCACAGACGCGTCAAATGATATCGACTTCAAAGACTTTACGGTGGAGGATATCGTAATAAATAAGACCGACGTGACAGACACGGTCGTCTTCACCGACGGCTGGACGAGTGACTCCTTCACGGCAACCAAAGGCACGGTGGACTTTAACGGCCAGACGGTTGAGACTACCGGCAACTTTACCAT
>CAZKWI010000155.1:0-2659 GCA_964556455.1 uncultured Planctomycetia bacterium
CTGCAGCAGGCCTTTTCCACAGGCTACCTCGCCGGCAGGAGTGCTGCCGATGCGTAATATCATACTGGCCTCAAGATCACGGCCGCGGAAGGCCATCCTGAAGCAGATGGGCCTCAGGTTCAAGTCAGTACCATCGCGGGTAAAAGAGAAGAGGCGGCCTGTCAAAGGATGCAGGGCGCTGGTTATGGATAATGCGCTTAGAAAGGCCGAGGATGTGGCAGCCGGATATTCATCGGGCATCGTGATAGGGGCTGATACGCTATGCCGTTCAGGCAAAAAGATCATAGGAAAGCCGAAGAACAAAAAAGAGGCCGCCGCGATATTGAGGCTTATCTCAAGGAGGCCGTGTGAATTCTATACCGGGCTGGCGGTGATAGATATTGACAGCGGGGCTCTTTATAAAGACAGCGAAAAGACCACATTGCATATGCGTCCGTTAAGCGACCGTGATATAGCGTGGTACCTGCGCAGGCCGGGCGTGCTCGCCCGGGCAGGCGGTTTTGACATACAGGGGCCTGGAGGAGGTTTTGTCAGGCGTGCAGTGGGCTGCAGATACAATGTAGCGGGTCTTCCTGTAAGAAAGCTATCTCAGATCCTGAAAAGGATCAGGAATAATTAAAACTCCCATGTTCACAAGACGCGCAAAACTGCCGGACATATGCCGGGCTGCCCTGAAAGAAGGCCGTAAGATCGATCTTACAGGCTGTAATTACGGTGAAACGGACGGCTGTTGTCGCTTTATAGCGCGCCCCACGAGGTATTACTATTTTCTTGCCGGTCTTGTAAGAAGCCAACACCTTACTTATATACTTGAGGCAGGGACGCATTGCGGCGGCTCTATCATGTCAATGGCCAGAGGCATAAGGCAGCGCCATCTTAAGAGAAGCAGGCTTGTTACGGTAGATGTGGCCAGTAAGAACGAAGCTGCCTTAAAAGAGTACCAATTTATAAAAAGGGTAAAAGGAGATTCTGCCAGTGAAGCGACCGCGGAGAAGGTTGCCAGTGTGTTCGACAGGCGCATAGACCTGTTCTATATAGACTCCTTACATGAATACGGGCACACAATGAGAAACATTGACATCTACACCGATAAGCTGGACCCGAAATACATAGTGCTGGATGATATATGCCTTTCCGAACCTATGCGAAGGCTCTGGCGCGAGGTCGCCGGAAGATTCGGGAAAGAGGCGTTCGACCTATCCGAGATGGTCGGCAGGAAGCAGGCAGGGTTCGGTATTGTGCGGTCCAGGTAGTGAGGGGATATGAAGGTAGGCACGAGACCTGTTGACACACGGGGTAAAATATGGGAAGATGCTGATAGCAGGGAGGTTAAATGATATGAGGGGGCAATTATGAAGAAGGGATCTTTTCTGCTGGTTGTTTGCCTGGCTTGCTGTGTCATGTCTATGGTCAGCGTAGTGCGCGCTGAAGGGGAGATGGCGGAGGTGGCTGTGGTCTCCGGGGAGGCCCGGATGCTCATAAGTGGACAGGAGGAATGGAAAGACCTGATCGAGAATATGTTTCTCCTGGTGGGAGATATGGTAGAGACAGGCCCGGACTCGTACGTAGAGCTTATTTTTGATGAAGAAGGCGATAATGTCCTCAGGCTGGAATCCGATACCACGGCTATTTTTATACTGGAAGACAGCGAGAAGGTGGAACTTACGAACGGTGAAATATTTTCTACCATAAATAATATTCCGGAGGGCTCCTCTTTTGAGATACGTACGCCCACGGCGGTATGCGGCGTAAGGGGGACTGACTGGCTGACGAGAGTTGAAGGAGCCAAGACCGAGATAGAGACTATAGAGGGCATGGCGTACGCAAAAGGCTATAACCGTGACGGCACGCTCATGGAAGAAACTATCATTAAGTCCGGCATGATAACGGCCATACATAGGTTCAAGTCACCTGAAACCATCTCTAAGATCCCCCTGGATAGGCGCAAGAGGCTTACAGAGCTGAAACACAATATGCACCTCCGCGCACAGGATGTGCTGGAGAAGCGCAGATCCCTGCCTGGCGAGCCCACGAGGATGGACCGCATGAGAGATATAAGGCATCGCGTATTGATGATGGGCGGTATGCCGCGGCATGAACGTATAGAGAGCTTAGGCCATGTCGACAGACAGCCCGAGACCGGCAGCGGCGAGATAACCAGAGATAAGGCCTCTGCTTCTAAGGGGCTTGGTGATGAGCAGGAAGAGAGCTATAGGTCCTTCGGCACGGCCGGAACCTCTACGGGAGAAGACGTGAGTGATGATGGAACTCAGACAGATAACAGGCTTGACGGTTTCTCTGACATTAACGAAATGAGGTCGTTTGACAGGCCAACTAGCATAAAAGACGAAATCGACAGGCCTAATATACAGAGAAGAAAGCCGCAGCCCAGGAAAAAGTAGATGGCTGAATATATATGTCCGCATTGCCGGAAGCCTATATATGATGAGGAGGCACTCAGGTGTCTCTATTGCGGCGAAAGCCTGAAGCGCGGTTTCGGCTTCATGGGCAGTATAAAATATCCTACGCCGAGGGTGCTTATAGTGATCGCGGTGCTTATAGTGCTGGCAAGTTTCATAATGCTGATAGCAAGGTGAGGATAGAAGGGTGATGTATAATGTTTTACGCGGAGACAAGCTCAAAACCATGTCATTCCCGC
>CAZKWI010000156.1:0-2643 GCA_964556455.1 uncultured Planctomycetia bacterium
TTGAAAGAACAAGCTCAATCAAATACGAATTTACACAATATTCAGTATATCACCCAGCATTACCTTCCGCTTGAAATACCCGGCCATTAATAGTATAATAAATGTTAGCGAGAAAGGAGATCTTATGGCAAGAAACCATCTTTTGTTATACGGACGTAATTCGGTGCTGGAGCGCCTGAAGGCCTCGCCGCGGAGCATAAGGAGCATATGGCTCCAGGACAATTTCAACTTTTCCCCGATAGAGAATCTTGTAAGGAGCAACAATATCGAGGTAGAACGCCTGTCATTCGACCATCTTGCCAGGAAGAAGCCGTCGGCGAAAGACCTGCAGGGAGTGGTCGCCAGGGTCGATTTATATAGATATACACCCTATGAAAAACTGCTTGAAAAGATAAAGGCGGACGGGCTTACGCCCATATTCCTTGACGGCCTGGGTGATCCCCATAATCTGGGCGTTATAATACGCACCGCGGCCTGCCTAGGGAAGTTCGCGGTGGTGATACCCGGCGCCGGCGCCTGTGAAGTCAACGAAACGGTCATGCATGTCGCCTCCGGCGGCGAGAATTACGTAATGGTCTCAAAGGTGCCGGATCTCAGCGCGGCTATATTGAAGGCAAAGGAGAGCGGCTGCACCATATTGGGCGGGCTCGTCAACAGGGACACCGAGGATATAAATAAAGTCAGCTTTTCATTCCCTACGGGGATCGTCCTGGGAGGCGAGGGCAGGGGCATATCTAATGCGGTGCGGAAGGTTATCGATCTGAACGCCCGCATACCCATGGAGGGCTCGGAGCTGACTTTCAACGTGAATATAGTATGCGCTATCTTCTGCCACGAAATTGCCAAGAGAAAAAGGAGCGATTCTGAAAAAGCGAAATAAGGCCCGGACAGTGGTAAAAGGCTCCGACCGGGTGCTCGATTTTATATCTGAAGCCGGTATGCTTAAGCAGGTAAAACGTTCCGGTTGGGCCGTTCTCGGAATTAAGGACGCCGAGAGCGTGGCGGACCACAGCTTCAGGTGTGCTGTTATAGGTTATATGCTTGCCCATATGGAGAAGGCCTCGCCATACAAAGTGCTGCGCATGACCCTGTTCAATGATATGCCGGAGGCCCGCATAACCGACCTGCACAAGATGGCCCAGCGTTATGTCGACGCGAGGCCTCATGAGGACAGGGCCTTCTATGACCAGCTCCAATGCCTTCCTGAGCCCGTAAGGGATGAGTTGTCATGCCTGCACAAGGAGTTCAGGCGCCAGGATACCAGAGAGTCCATAATAGCCAGGGACGCCGATATACTCGAATGCCTAATACAGGCCAAGGAATACTACTCTCAAGGTTTTCTCACTGCCTCAAAATTCATGAAGAAGGCACCCGGTTTTCTCAGGACGAAGAGTGCTAAGAAGCTCTGGCGCTCCGCGAGAGTCGCAGATCTAAACAAATGGTGGTTCAGGTTAAGCGACTTCAACCGATGAGACATTACGATATTGCGGTGATAGGCGCCGGCCCCGCGGGGATAATGGCGGCTATACAGGCCTCCAGGCTTAAAAGAAGAGTAGCGCTTATCGAATCGAACGACGCTATCGGCAGGAAGATACTCGTTACAGGCAAGGGAAGATGTAATATCACCAACACGGCCTCCATCGATACCTTTATCGAAAAATTCGGAAAGAGCGGCCGTTTCCTACGCTCCGCTTTCTCCAGCTTCTTCAATACAGAGCTGATCAACTTCTTTGAGTCAAACGGCCTTCGTTTAAAGACAGAGAGGCAGGGGCGCGTTTTTCCCATCACAGACAGCGCGGTTTCCATAGTCAATACGCTCGCCAGGTCAGCGGCTAATGAGCGCATCAGGATACTCTACAATAACCGCGTGGGCGATATAAAAAAGAGCGGCCGCCATTTTGTTATAGACGGTTCCAGAAGGAGCAGGATATTCGCGCAAAAGGCCATACTTGCTACAGGCGGCGCTTCCTACAGAGGCACCGGGTCCAGAGGCGACGGTTTCCGGATAGCGAAGCGTTTTGGTCATACAATATGCCCCCTTGTGCCGGCCCTGGTCCCGCTGAAGACCGCAGAGCCATGGGTGAAAGAGCTGCAGGGGCTGGCCCTTAAGAACGTGCGTATCACCTTCAGGGCGGGCAAGAAAAAAGTATCATCCGGCATAGGCGAGATACTCATTACGCATTTTGGTATATCGGGTCCGCTTGTACTGGACCTCAGCGCGCATGCCGCGGCTCTGCTGATAGACAATAACACCCTGTCGCTTGAGATAGACCTCAAGCCGGCGCTCGATATCCAGCGCCTGACAGAGCGCCTGTTGAGGGATTTTTCATCCAGCGGAAAGAGCCTTATCAAGAATGTATTAAAAGGCCTTATGCCGCAGCGGCTTATCCCTGTATTTATGAAGCTGTCGGATCTAGAGGCCTCAAAAACTGCCAGCCATGTTACAAAGAAAGAGAGAGATTCCATCCTGAGACTATTGAAGGCTATACCATTGACCATTACCGGCACCCTGGGTATCGAGAGCGCTATGGTGACCGGCGGCGGTGTGTCTACAAAAGAGATCGACCCCCGGACGATGGAATCCAGGCGCTTGCCCGGGCTTTATTTCGCAGGCGAGATCATCGACGGATGCGCGCCGAGCGG
>CAZKWI010000157.1:0-2532 GCA_964556455.1 uncultured Planctomycetia bacterium
TGGTGCTGGATGCTAAGCCGAGGGTCGCAGGTTCGAATCCTGCCAGGCGTACCACTTTTGCTTCGCAAAATTGATCCTGAGGCAGCGTTAAGAAATGCGAGCGAATAGCGAGCATTTTAGCCGGCGAAGGACCTTAGTTCATTTTGCTCAATAGTTCGTGGTGGCTATGGTGTAGCGGCAGCACGAGAGATTGTGGCCTAACTCATTCATTTGACAAGATCACATCCATATGTTATGTTATAAGCATGGTAATAAGCAAATGCAAGATCTGCGACAACGATATACGAGTTAAAGAATCACACATAAAAAGAGGCTGGGGAAAATATTGCTCAAACAAGTGCAAAGCCAAAGCTCAATTTAATGGCAAATGGCTTCAGTGTGATTATTGCGGAAAAAATGTCTATAGGACTCCCAGAGATTTCAAGAAGTCTAAAAGTAAAAAATTTTTTTGCTCAATAAGCTGCCATTGTTCCTGGGAAAATGAAAATAAACGCTGTGGTGAAAATGCACCAAATTGGATAACCGGCCGTAATGTTTACAGGCGGTTGTTAAAAAAATATGGCAAATCAGAAAAATGCAGCATTTGCGGCTTTATTGACAAAAGGGTTTTAGTTGTTCATCACCGCGATTCTGACAGAAAAAACAATAAACTTGAGAATTTAGAGTGGCTTTGCCGAAATTGCCACTGTATAGTTCATTTGAGTTAAAAAACTTGTGGTAGGTGTAGCTCAGCTGGTTAGAGCACTTGACTGTGGCTCAAGTGGTCGGGAGTTCGAATCTCCTCACCTACCCCATTTCTATCCTAAAGGAGACCCCAGAAGATGGCGAAAGAGAAGATACTCGTGATCGACGATGAGAAAGAGTTCCTCGACATTTTAAAAATAAGGCTCAATATGGAGGGGTATTACGTGATCACCGCCCCCAACGGAATGGAAGGCATAAGGAGGGTGAAGGAAGACAAGCCTGACCTTGTGATATGCGACATAAAGATGCCGATAAAAGACGGTTACGAAGTCCTGCGTGAGATAAGGAAGGATGTGAGCAAGCACCTGCCTGTCATAATGTCTTCTGTGATAGACGATTTTAATAATATAGACAAGGCCTACGAGGATGAAGCCAATTTCTACGCCTCAAAACCCGTGGAGATAGAGACCCTTTCGAGGAATATACGCACGCTGCTCAACCTGTACAAGCCAAAGCGGCCAGAGGAGACCCGATAGTATTATATGCCGAGAATAAAAGCTGTAAATACATTGCTTAAGAGAACAAGGCTCCTTGCAAAGAACCCACGAAGGTTCTTCAAAGAGGCTCATAGGTATCTGCGCCCCGCCCCAGGGGACTACAGGAAGTGGTCCAGTATGAGCCTCAGGGACTGGCTCATATACCACCAGAAGGATGTTGTATTCAAGAAGAGCTACTGGATGGGCAAGAAGGCCTTTAAGAACCCTCTGGATGCCTGGGTATACCAGGAGATGCTCTATGAGATAAAGCCTGATATGATAATTGAGATAGGAAGCGCAGAGGGTGGGAGCACCCTTTATTTTGCCAATCTGCTGGATCTTATAGGAAAGGGCAATATCATCTCCATAGATATAGACAGGTCCAGGTTTGATTGCAAACACAGGCGTGTGATCGCGCTTACGGGCGACAGTTCATCTCCCGAGATGCGCGAAAAGGTCTCGCGGCTGTGCCGCGGCAAGAAGGTCCTGGCGATACACGACGGCGACCATTCAAGGGAAGGCGTCCTGAAAGACCTGAGGAGCTACTGGGACCTTGTGAGCGTAAGCAGTTATTTTATAGTGGAAGACGGCATAGTCGATCTTTTTAAACCGGGCGACGGGCTCGGCACATACGTGGACGGCCCCTACGCGGCAGTGAATGATTTCCTGAAAGAGAACCGGAATTTCACCGTGGATAAGGAGAGAGAGCGCTATATAATGACCTATAATCCTAAAGGATTCCTGAAGAGGATAAGCTGATATGGAAACGTTCAAGACTATAGAAGGCAGGGCGAGCGTACGCGAATATCGCGATAAGCCTATACCGAAAAGCAAGCTGGAGAAGCTGGTGGACGCGGGAAGGCGTGCCCCTACGGCGCGGCACGTGGAGCCGTGGGAATTTGTGATAATAGAGGACAGGCAAACCCTGGAAAGATTAAGCGATCTGGCGCCAAACGGCGTTTTTGTAAAAAGGGCCGTAGCCTGCATAGCGATATTCTGCAAAGAGACGAAATACTATCTTGAAGACGGCTGTGCTGCTACAGAGAACATCCTGCTTGCCGCCGCGGACCTTGGCCTCGGGGCATGCTGGATAGCGGGCGATAAGAAGGATTACGCCGGTGAAGTCTCCAAAATGTTGGGCGCATCTGCGGAACTTAAGCTTGTAAGCATGATATCGCTGGGCTACCCGGCAGGTAAGGTCGAGCAGAAGAAGTACAGGGCGTTAAAAGAGGTCATCCACTGGGAGGGATTCCAGTAAAAGGTAACGTATAATATTCTGTGTAAATTAAGCTTGAAAAGATAATAAAAAAGG